>JBHLLJ010000022.1:0-29764 GCA_048885705.1 Candidatus Hermodarchaeota archaeon
GGTGAAATTTTAAAGGAGACCGAAGCTTAATATATTTTTTTCTTTCTAATTTTTTTTATTTTTTAATTCATAACAACAAAAAAAAGTATTTTAGTTCAATTAGGGAAACCATTCAGGCATCTTATCTAATTCTGTGAAGGATTTCTTAAGGCAAAATTTTTCCGAATTAAGAAACTTAGAAAGAAAATTATAAATGAATGAATTTTTACTAATATCGTATGACAAAAAATAGAAGAGATAAAGGAAAAGAGCCCGATTTTTTGGATTTCTTGGCAGCATATTTAAAACCAGAAAGCTGGAAAAAAACTATTTTAGTAATTTTAATTGTAGTTTGTGTTTTGCTATTGGTTTTTGCTTTCGAGCCCTTAATATGGAATCTTCTTTTCGGTGTAGAGGTGAGAATACCCCCTAGTAAACCCTTATCATCGTTGTTCCTCGTTATGATATAACGATCTATATTTTATATCGATCATCAGAAAATCTTTCTCTTTCCAGCTCTTTAATAACCTATCTATTGAAAAATTTAGTATCATTCTTTTTCTAACAAAAATGTTAAATATTCAATCATCCAAATATTAACTATACGAAATCTAACTTAATATTCACAAATTTAGTTTGGAAGTGATTAATATGACATATATAGTAATAACTAATTGGTATCCTTCTCATAAGAGTGACGAGGTTATAAAAAAATATCTTGAAGTGCTAAAAAAATACCCTCCGAGCAAAGTTCCCGGAAAATTGATAATACCTGTTGCTGTAACCACAGGTAAAAGAGGAATAAAATCTATGCGTATTATAGAAACAAAAATGGATGATGCTCAAGAGTATGCAGATGCCTCGAAAATAATTGGAGAAATGATGGCAGAATTCTTGAATATTGAAGGATTTGAATATTCAATTCGAAATTGGTCTAGTATAGGAGAAGCTATGAGATCAATAAAAAGGGAGGCACCTGAATAATTAATTTCCAATAATCTTTTTAAGGAAAATAAATAAATAAATTCATAAAAGAGATTGAAACCCTTCTCTGGATATCATCCTCTCTATTTTTTCTCTCATTTTAACAATAAAGTTTTGAGAAGCAAGAGATGAAATGTGTTCATGACCAAAGACTGGATAGAGTTCTTGGAGGATTTCAAATTAAAAACCCTTGTATCAAGACCCTTTTAAAATTATAAAGTTAAAATTCATATTATTTTATGAAGACTAGGTTTTACTTTTATGTAAATTATGATAATTACATTATTTATTTTATTTATTTAGGAAATTACCCCTTTGACTAATTTTTTGAAGGAATATGAAACTCGCGTACAGTAGACTTTTGCAAATCCTTTAGCACTTTTGAACCAATCTCAACATTTTTAGCGTCTATAAGCTCTCCGTTTCGGGAGTAATAGTAAATTCTGACTTCTTCTTTATATTCCACCATTACCAAATAATATGCTCCCACCACCCTTCTTATACTTAATTCCTTTAATGGACCACCTTTACTAAGATATTGTTCACTTTTTACACTTAACACTTCGGCAGCAAGAGGCTTCTTTTCCTTAAATTCCCGTTTCGCAAAGAAAATCAATTGTTTTAAAATCTTTCTTGGGGGGATAGGATTCATTATGTACTTTAATAACCTTTTTTTTTTGTTATATTAATATTTCTACATTGATGAAAAAAAATATACTTTGCATATCATTAATGTATTGAATATAATGATGGATCAGGGTTGTTTGTTGGATTTTGCCTAACTTGATGAAAGAATGATTCACGCCATAAAGTTTCTCCTATTTCTCCCCATGTGTGGCTCTTAATATTGTTAAAGCGACTCCTATAACAATGATTAAACCTATTAATAATAATAATACTAATACTAATGTGAACTGAATAAACTCCGGAAAGAAAGCAAGTATTACCAATGCCAATCCAATTACAATTAAAAAAATGATTATCCAAATTCTACTAGTTGTCTCTATTTTTTTTAATGGCATGATAAAATATTAAGATCAAAGAAGCTATTTAAGAGTTTTTTTAAAAAATTAGGCATAAGGGAATTTTGATATGATGATTCATATAATGTCTAAGAATCGTGCATTTTCAAATATTTATTGATAATATATCATGCAAAAGGGACATTATGCTTTTCTTCAAGGTCAACTTTGGCTTTTTCTCCTTGAAGAATGCTAAAATATGTATCTGCGACAAGAATTTTTCTCTTCCCGTCTGCTAAATTATCAATATAGTTCCGAACCTTAATTGGCGACTTCATTAACTTCTAAAAGATCATCCATTAATGGATCCTAGGAAATACCATGGCTCTTATGGGCTAATTTTGAATTAATAAACATTATTTTTTTTGATTTTAATTAGCTAATTTAATTTATCTTGGCATTATAAATTCAATAACTTTAAGTAGATCAATCAATCTAATTTCAAATTGAAAATATAATGTCTAATAATAAATTGCCGTTAAAATCTAAGTTAGCTTACGGCGGACTTGGAGCTGGTATCAGCTTACCATCTCAAATTGCTTTTTCAGCAATAACTTTTTTTTATAATGTGAAATTGGGATTAAGTCCAGAACTAATTGGAATAGCATGGATGATATTTTCTATATGGAACGCAATTAATGATCCTCTATTTGGTTTTATAGGAGATAGAACCAAATCTGAGAAATATGGAAGAAGAATTCCTTATATTCGCTTTGGTGCTCCAATCTATGGTGTAATTTTTATCCTGTGTTGGTTTCCTCTTGTTGATATAAATAATCAAATAGCCCTTTTTTTAAATTTTATAATTGTTCTTTTTGCGTTCGATACGATATTTACAATATTAGGACTTATTAATTTTACGCTACCGGCAGAAATGGTAATGACAGCAAAAGAGCGCGCTAATCTATTAGTTTATGGTAATATATTAAATTCAATTGCGCTACTGATTTCTTTCATATTACCACTGATTTTACTAACTGGAAATGAATCTCCAGTAAATGATTCTGCCTTTCTTATTACTATGATATTTGTCGGAATTATCTCAGCTGTAATCTTATTTGTAAGTAGTTTTTACTTGAAAGAAAATAAATATACTCAAATGGAAGCCCCTCTTCCTGTAAGTAAAGGCATAGTTGAAACTTTTAAGAATAAACCATTTCTAATTTTCGAAGTATCGAATTTTTCGTTTACTTTGGCACAAACAATTCTGACTACAGCAATATTTTATTATATTGATTATGTTCTAGTAATAAGTGGATTTTTGGCATCAATTCCATTAATGTTTGTTTTTCTAGTAATTTTTGCTTTTTTAATAGTTTTTAATAAATTAGTTGTTCGATATGGAGTAAAAAAAACCTTCATATTTTCAATCTTATGGACAGGATTAAGTTTTGTGATACTATTTTTCCTTGGATGGATTCTTGCAACGGCTTTAATTGGGTTTATTCTTATTGGCATAGGAATGTCTGGTTATATGTTAACAAACCAAGTTCTTATAGCTGATGTTGTAGATTATGATGAAACAAGAACAGGTAAGAGAAGAGAAACTACATACTCTGGAATCAATGCTCTACTTACTAAACCTGCTATTTCAATCGCAAATTGGCTCTTTTTAGAAATTATTTCTCGTTTTGGTTTCCAAGAGGCGTTGCAAACTCAAGAGTATTTGGCTCAATTAGGAATATTGATAGGATTCACCCTGATCCCTGCAATATTTTTGATAATAGGTGGTATATTCATGTTCTTATATCGCTTGGATGGACCGGAGTGGCTTTCTCAAAAAGAATTATTAATTAAAATCCATAAAAAGAAGGAAATAGACTATTTAAATTATTTAAAAGAGAAAGGAATTCAAGTAGATAAACCCACTTAAGAAAAACCATATGTTCTCTAATAACATGAAAAATTATAAATCAAATTGGTTTAATATATATTGTATATTAATCATAAAAATTCAATTTAATTAAATAATTAAACTAAAAAACAATTTAAAAGAATGATGAGAAATGGTTAGAACAAAAGAACAATATATGAAAGATTTAGGTAGAATGAAGCCAAATCTGTATTATAATGGAAAAGAAATCGATAGATTAGACGAACTTCAAATGGATTGCATAAATACGATAGGAACTACCTTTGACGCTTTTGATGATCCCGAATATAAAGATTTAGTTCAAGTTAAATCCCATCTTACAGGTGAAATTATTAATCGTTTCACGCATATTCATCACAGTACTGATGACCTTCATAAAAAGCAAGATATGACACGAAAGCTATGTCAAAAGGTTGGTGGATGTATTCAACGATGCATGGGTTGCGATGCAGCGAATGCAGTATACAATGTTTCATATGAGGCAGATAAGCTTAATAATGGAGAATCTCAATACCATGAAAATTTTAAAAAGTGGTTAGTTCGATTTCAACAAAAAGATTTAGTATCAGCTGGAGCTCAAACTGATGTAAAAGGTGATCGAATTAAACGTCCGGCTGATCAGGCAGATCCTGATATGTATGTCCATGTTGTAGAAAAGAAAAAGGATGGAATTATCGTTCGTGGCTGTAAATTACACATATCAGAAGCTTCTGTATCTGATGAATTATTGGTTATCCCAACAAGAGCATTAAGACCGGAAGATAAAGATTATGCTGTTGCGTTCGCTGTACCAGGAGATTATGAAGGTGTTACACAAGTGGTCACCATTCATAACTATCGTAAAAGGGAACATTTTCCACGTGGTTTTCAACCAGGGGCTACGGATTCGTATATAATTTTTGATGATGTATTTGTTCCTTGGGAAAGAGTCTTTTTATGCGGTGAACATCAGCATGGGGGTGCTCTTGCCTTACTATTTGGTCTCTTTCATCGTCATAGTTATTCGGGATGCAAACCTGCCATTGGAGATATAATGACTGGGACAGCTGCATTAGCTGCGGAATATAACAATATATCTAAGGCAACACATGTAAGGCATAAGTTAGCAGAATTAATCTTAGTTACAGAACTTGGTTATGCTGCTGGATATACAGCTTCTGATTTAGGAAAATCAGAAGTATATATGCCTGGAGTAGGTTTTATCCCTTATGGACCAGGAAGTTATATTCCAAATTCCATTTACTGTAATGTTGGAAGATGTTTAACTGGAGAAAATGTATTTCGAGAGGCTGAGATAATAACCGATATTTGTGGTGGTATTCCAGCTACGTTCCCACATGAAAGAGATTTTGTTAATCCTGAATTAAAGGACAAACTCTATAAATATATTACTAGAAATCCAAAGATATCCCCACAAAATGCAGCACAATTCTGGCGGTATGTTGGTGATATGATTTGTTCTGCAACAGGAGGAATTCATCTTTTTGGTAGTTACCATGGGGGTGGGAGCCCCGTTATGGAAGAAATAGCGATTACAACCCAATATGATATTGAAGCTCGAAAGACAATGGTAAAAAAAATAGCGGGAATTGATGATGAGTTAAACAAGAAAAGATTAGAATTCAATGAGAAAAATACGACAAAAATGATTGCACATGACTTAGATAAAACAGTTTCTGAGAAGTAAAGTAAAATTAATAGAAGATTTCTTTTTTCTCTTTATTAAAATTTTTTTTAATCTTATTTTTTATCTCTGATTTTAACTAAATAATAAGTTTTGATAAAATTTGATTAAATTAAAAAAAGAAGTTTTAAGATTTTAATTGATAGATTTCTATTTATTTTTTGACTTAAAAATAATTGCAGGTTTCGTTCTCTCAGAATATATGAAATTGTCAGCATTTTTAATAATTCCATATTTAGATTCCATATCTTTCAATATACCCGCATCTAATGCTCTTGTGCGACAAGTTTCAATACACACAGGTAACTTGCCTTCTAAATGTCTGTCCAAACAAAAATTGCATTTTCCCATTTTTGCTCCTTTTTCAGGTCCAAATTGAGGGGCATCATAAGGGCATGCTTTTAAACACTTTGAATCACATTTCTCATTGCCTAAACACGTATCACTATCTACAATAACAATTCCATCATCTTGTCTTTTAGTGATAGCCTTAGCAGGACAAACTGGTATACAAACTGGATCTTTGCAATGATAACATGGATTAATAAGATAGCTTACAAATACATTAGGAAACTTACCTTTTTCGTTATATAAGACACGCATCCATTTTTCTGGACCAGCTGGGATGTTGTGCCAATCTTTACAAGCAACTGCACAAGCAGAGCATCCAATACAGCGAGTTTGATCAAAGTAAAATGCAACTTGCATATTAGGTTCCTCCATTAAATTTTTTTACTTCTACTAAACATGAGTTTAAAGCCGATGCACCACCGGGAGAATAAGCATCTTTTGTTAATGTGTTAACACAACCACCTCTATCGATTCCATTTTCATCGGGATCATACCAAGTTCCTTCAAAAATACTAATTACTCCAGGAATGATTCTTTCTGTTAACCATGCAGTAATTGTAATTTTTCCTCTATCATTGAATACTAAAATCTCATCTCCATCTTTTATTCCTCTAGCCTCAGCATCAATAGGATTAATCCATGCTACATGAGGTTCAACTTCTTTAAGCCATTCAACTAAAAATAATTCCGAATGAACCCTATTTTTAGGATGTGGTGATATTAATTGTATAGGGTACTTTTTACTTAAGGGATCATATCGCCCTTCCCATCTTTCCATATACTTTGGAATTGGAGGATTTTCAGGGTCATTTAAATTTGCAATTCTTTGAGAATAAATTTCAATCTTACCCGAAGGGGTGTCAAATGGCTTGTTTTCAATATCTTCAATTTGCTCTTTAAATGCAACATAAGGTTCTTCGAGTTTAAGACGATATATTCCATTTTGCCTAAATTTATCTATATCTCGAATACTTTTTCTGGTATCTTCTCGTAATTTTATTAAAAATCTTAAAGCTTTTTTCTCGTCTGGATACTTTTCAAATTCTTCCAATCCAAGCTTATCAGCTAATTCTTCAGCAATTCTTAAATCAGACTTGCATTCTCCAATAGGTTCAATTATTTGGTTTGCGGCTAAAAAATACGGTCCAGAGGGCCAAGGTCTTACTAAGTCGCTTTTTTCAGCTATACTGGCTACGGGGAGAATTATATCAGCAAATTTCGCTGTAGGTGTAAGCCATAAATCAGCTATGACCATGTAATCAAGCTTTTTTAATGCTTTAGCAGATTTATTAGCGTTTCCTAATTGGTTTAAAAAGTTATTATTCACAAACCATGCAAATTTGACATCAAAAGGATATCCTCCCTCTTTACCTTTTAGTATAGCATCAAATATTTTATTTATATGACATCTTGCTTGAAATCTAAGGTTTAAATCTAAAGATCCTCGAACTGATTTCAATCCTGTCTCAACTGGATTTCTATAAGGAGGAGGTATCCTCGAAGCAAAAAACATATGACCATAAGGAATTCCCATTAATCCTCCAGCAGCATTTCCTCCATGTTTACCTACATTTCCAGTCATCGCTGTTAATGTCATAGCACATCTATTATATAGTTCTCCTATAGCACTTCGTGCGGGACCTTGACAATCCATCAATGCAGCAGGTTTTGTTTTGGCATACTCACGAGCAAGATTAGTAATTATTTCTGCTGATACCGATGTAATTTTCTCTGCCCATTCAGGAGTTTTAGGAATATTATCTTCTTCGCCTATAACATAATCTTTGAATTTCTCAAATCCCACAGTATATTTGTCTAAAAATTCTTGATCTTGAAGATTTTCATGGATTATAACATAAGCCATAGCGACCATCATTGCTGTATCAGTTCCAGGTATAATTGGGATCCATTGATCTGCTAAAACTACGGCAGAATCACTATATCTAGGATCAATACATATGATTTTTATTCCCTTTTCTTTAGCTTTAATTAAGTTAAATATTGTATCTGAACCAGAGATCATCCTAGCAGGATCCCACCCCCACATGATAATCAACTTAGAATTTAATAGATCTGTTCGACTGTGTCCTACAAAGGGAGAAGTATATTGAGTCTGAGTGGCATAGACTGCTCCTTCAGAAGATACATTACCATAATGAGTTGAATATCCCCCAAAATGAGTTAGTAGCCTCATCATAGCGAACATCCCATCATGATAAGCACCTTGATAACCTCCACCCATGACTAAGAAGATACTTGAATTTCCATATTTTTCTTTAACTTCTTTAAGTTTTTCGGCAATCTCTGTTAATGCCTTGTCCCATGAAATACGTTTGAATTTACCAGATCCTTTTGGACCATCTCTCTTTAAAGGATATTTTAAACGTTCTGGATGATATACATATTGTCTAAAAGCCCTACATCTTAAGCAAGTTCTAAGTTGTTCATCTTTTTCTTCATAATCATCTCCTTCTACTCTAATAATCTTACCTTCTTTAATATGAATTTTGAGGGGACACCTTCCTCCACAATCAAACGTAGATGATGTGCGGATAATCTTAATATCGCCTTCATTTATGTTTTTTCCTTGATTTTCCATTTGATCATCTCTCTAAAAATTAATAATTTGTATTTTTTAATATTACTCAAAATTATTTGATTTCTTTAAATTCTAACTGGTTTTCGTTAATGTATTAGTATTTCATTTTTCCTATAAAATATTTATGAAAATAAACGTGAAGGATTAAATATTTCTCAACTTAAATGATAATTATGTACTCACTAAGAAAAGCTACTCTTAATGATATAGACATGTTGATACAATTTCGAGTTAAATTTTTAAAAGAAATTCAAGATCTTCCTCCTATTAACGAAATGGAGTTATTCAGAAAATCCTTAACAGATTTCTTTTTAGACAAAATGAAATTGCATGAATTTGTTGCTTGGTTAGCAGAATTTGATAATAAAGTAGTCGCTACAAGTGGTCTATCTTTTCTACGAAAACCACCTCATTTTATCAATATAACTGGAAAATTTGCTTACATTATGAATATGTATACTGACCCCGAATGGCGAAGAAAAGGTATTGGCTCAGCATTATTGGAAAAATTATTTGAAGAAATAAAGAATAGAGGGGTACAATCAGTATCTCTACATGCAACTCCCTCCGGAAGACATTTATATGAGAAATACGGTTTTAAAGAAAATGAGGGTGAAAAAGAAATGATTTTGAAATTGTAACCTTAGAATTCATTAAAATTAATGAAATTTGAAGTTCTTCTTAATATTTTTATGAGAATGAATCAATTACTATTACTTTCTTTAATAGATTTGATCGAAAATGATACATTTTAAATATAAAAAGGATGGAAATGTTAATATAGTGGTTAGATTTTAACGTTTTTCGTTGATTCTATATATCTAATAAATAAAATATAGCCCATAAACTCATTAAAAATTTACGAAAGTGAAATTACTTGTTATAATAATTGAATTTTAATAATATAGACTATTTACAATATCATAATATATTTCTTGGAAATATTCAAAGAAATTATAGCAAAGATGGTTAATCTTTATAATTTAGGAGGTTAGGATTAACAAAGGTGAATGAAGTTGTCTGAAAAACAGACCAAAGAAAATAATAGCGAAGATCAACCAAGAATAGGTGTGTTTGTGTGTCACTGAGGTATAAATATAGCAGGAATCTTAGATATTCCAAAGATAGTCAAAGAAATAGATAAATTAGATAATGTTTGGGCTTATCCGTATTTGTCTTTATGTACTGAAGGTGGATCAACTGAAATTAAAGAGAAACATGAAGAATTCAAATTTAATAGAATTTTAGTCGCTGCTTGCACTCCAAAAACCCATCAACCTGTGTTCCATGCAATTTTGAAAGAAATGGGATTACCTCCAAGGTATTTAGAATTCGTTAATATTCGAGAGCACTGTTCCTTCGTACATCAAGCTCCAGAAGTGAGAGAAAGAGCCACAGCAAAAGCAATTGAACTAATAAAAGCTGGAATTGCCAGAGCAAGACTCTTAGAAGATGTCCCAACTAAAACAGTACCAGTAGAACCAACTGCTCTGGTTGTTGGTGGAGGTATTGCAGGATTATCTGCAGCGATTGATCTAGGTGATGCTGGCTACAAGGTGTATTTAGTTGAAAAAAACACTACAATTGGAGGACGCATGTCCCAATTAGACAGGACATTTCCAACAGATGATTGTTCTATATGAATCTTGGGACCAAAAATGCTTGAAGCTAATCGTCATCCGAAAATTGAGATTTTATCATACAGTGAAGTTGATGCAATCGATGGTTATATTGGCAATTTCAATGTTAAAGTAAGAAGAAAAGCACGATTTGTTGATGAAACAAAATGTACAGGATGTGGTACTTGTAGAGATGTGTGTCCGGTTTATACAAGTAATTATTTTGATGAACATTTATCTGCACGAAAGGTAATTGATATCACATTTGCTCAAGCAGTACCTGCAGTATCTCAGCTCGAAAGGAAGGTTTGTATTGAATGTTTTGCATGTGTTGATGCATGTGAACAGGAAGCTATAGATTTCAGTCAACAAGATAAGATTGTAGAACTTAAAGTCGGTACAATAATTGTTGCCACTGGTTGGGACCTTTATCAAGGTGATGATTATGGATACGGGATTTATGACAATGTAATTAATCAAATAGAATTGGAACGTATACTCGCTCCAAATGGACCAACTTATGGTCATTTAAAGCGCCCATCTGATGGGAAACGTCCAACAAAAGTATTGTTCATTAATTGCGTTGGTTCTAGAGATATAAATAAAAATGCTCATTGCAGCGTTATCTGTTGTAACCTTTCTCTTAAAAATTCCAAACTAATAAAATCAGAGTATCCTGATTCACAAATACTTTGTACATACATTGATATGAGATGTGCTGGAAAAGATTATGAAGAATACTACAGAAGATCTCGAGATGCGGGAATAATTTTTGTTAAAGGATTAGTAGGGAAAATTGAAGAAGATTCACTAACAAAAAACCTAAAAGTACAATTTGAACCAGTTGGTACAGATACTGTAGTCTCTATGGAATTTCATATGGTTGTATTATCTCCTGCTTCGCTTCCATCTCAAGGTACTATTGAAATTGCGAAGGTATTAAACATGGAGAAAAGCCCTGATGGTTTCTTAAAAGAATATCATGCCCGGTTAGACCCTATTAGCACAAAAGTACCAGGAATCTATATTTGCGGTTCTGCTCAAGGACAAAAAGAAATCGATAAATCAGTAAGTCAAGCTAGAGGAGCCGCCTCGGTGGCAGGCATTCCGATGGGTAAAGGAGAATATACTATGGAATTAATTCGTGCTACACCTTCAGATGAAAGATGCGCGAAATGTTATAAATGTATCGAAGCGTGCCCATATACTGCTATTTCGGTAAATGAGAAAGGGAATATTGTGGTAGATTTAATCAGATGTCGAGGGTGCGGAACTTGTGCATCTCTATGTCCTTCGAAAGCAATTGAACTGACATATTTCAGAGATGATCAATATATGGCTTTGGTAGATGAATTATTACCAATTGAGGAATAGAGAGGTTATGAAAAAAATGGCAGAAGATAATGATATTAAAATTATTGTATATGCTTGCTGGAAATGAGGATATGGTTCAGCTGATATGGCGGGTACTATTCGGGCGCAATATCCCGACAGTATTAGAAATGTTCTAGTACCATGCTCTGGACGCGTAGGATCTGACTTAATAATGCGAGCATTTGGAAGAGGCGCAGATGGTGTTGTAATTAATGCTTGATACCCTGGTGAATGTGATTACGAGACTGGAAATTACCATGCATATAGACAAGTTGAATACACTAAAGAAATTTTAAAAGTTATTGGATTAAGTCCAGAAAGAATAAAAATAATCTATTGTACCGCAGCTGAAGGTCAAAAATTTCAAAATGAAGCTATAGAAATCGACAAAACAATTCGTAAATTAGGCCCCAGTCCTTTACGTACGAAAAGCACACCTAAGAAAGGAAAAGCTGAAGCGAAAGCTAAAGCTTAAAAATTTAATGTGTTTACTAATGAGACTGAGTTAAAAAAAAATGAGAGCTCAGTTGAAGAAATGGGTGCACCATATAACACATAAAAATAGTTTGATAAAATTTAATAAAAGAATTTAAAATTTATTTCAAAAATTTGGGAAATTTAAGAAAAATTATATTATATTGTTAGAGTTGGAATTACATGGAAGCAATGGCAGAATATTTAATAAAGATTGAAGATTTTTCTAAAATCTTAGCTACTTTATTAAAAGAAAAAACAGTAGATAAAATTATCAGCGCTGAATTAAGAGTTGATAAAAAAGCTGGAACTATTGATAGATTCACAGTTCAACCTAAAATAGTTGAAAAAGAAGAGGATCTAAAGGATTTTCCATTAACACCTTTAATTGCATTTGGGTATGCTAGAACAGACTCTGCTTCAAAATATTTACATAAGTCATTAGCTGGTGCAATGAAGGAGAAGATTGGCCTTATTGCACGACCATGCGATACAAGAGCATTAATTGAACTTGCTAAGATAAAACAGATAAATTTAGATAATCTTTTCATAATCGGTATTGAAGATAGAGGGATGCTTCCTAAAGCAGGAAGAGAAATGAGATCAATTAAGGATGTTGATGCTACCAAAATAATAAAAGAAAAGGTAGGAGATAAAGGTCTTATTGTCAAAATGGAAGATGGAAGTGCAAAAGAACTTGAACTTACTGTTGCTGAGAATTGTTTAAGATGCTTTCGAAAAATTCCGGTAATAGCTGATTTAACTGTGAGTGATCTTGGTATTCCAATTGATTCAGATGAGATTATTTTAAAAGTGTATTCTGAAAAAGGAAGTGAAATTCTCGATAAATCGGGGATAAAAAAGAAGGCACTTCCAGAAAAAGAAAAGAAAGCTCACTCAGATAAATACAAGGAAATAATCGAAAAAGCAAAAGAAAAACGAAAGAAAGATCTGGGAGAATGGGAAAATCTATCGCAAGAGGAAAAGATTGCGGAATTACTCAAATGTACTATGTGTAATACATGCATAAGAGGATGCCCAGTTTGCTATTGTGTGGATTGCATTTTACAGAAGAAAAGAAAAGATAAAACTATTGATAAAGCAACTTATCAACTTACAAGAATAGCACACGATGCTGATAGGTGCGTTGAATGTGGGAATTGCGACAATAATTGTCCTCAGAATTTACCACTTTCCCTTTATTTTCAGTCATTAAATGAAGCATTTAAAAAGAAGTTCAAATATGAAGCAGGAATGTCGCTTGATGATATTCCATTTCGATCTGGAAAAGCAATTTCCCAGATGGAATTAGAAAAAGCTTAAAACCAATTTTTTTACTTTCTTATTTTAATATTTTTTCTGTTAGCAAATCATCTTTACCTATGTGGTCAAGCTTGTAAATATCACTAAATATCCAAATCAAAACGGTTATTGCTAGCCCAATGATCACACACAAGAGATAGAGATTAGTAATTCCGATTAAAAATACGAGTGGTCCTCCAATTAAAGATCCAATTGGCATTATAATAAACGATAGCGATTGATCAATGGATACAATTCTTCCTACTTTATCAAAGGGGACACAACTCTGCAAAAGTGTCATATAATTATTTAAAATAAAATTCATAGCCATCCCTTGAATAAATAACCCTAAACCCAGAAAAATAAAGAATCCTGATGGAGTAAATATTAAAAAAGAATAGCCAATAAAAATTGTGATTGTTCCAAACATAATAATAAAGGTTTTGTGCTTCCAATTTTTTTTAATAGTATTAATTATACTTCCAATAATATTAGCTATTGGCATAAATGCAGTAACGAATGCTAAGTTGATAGCTGTGCCATTATGAATATTTTTAATAAAATACGGCATTAAATCTGAAAATGGTCTCATAATAAAGTTAATTGACATTGCTAAGAGTATTAAACTTAAAAGTCCAGGCACCGCTTTTACCGTTCTTAATCCTATTTTAAAATCTTCAATAAAGGAAGTCTTATGTTCTCTCTTCTTAGCAATTCTAACCGAAGGGATTGTAATAAAAAGCAAAGGAACAAGAGCTGCTAAAAAAGTGATGATATCGATCATAAAAATCTGCCCAATAGGGAGGATCTCATAAAGGAACCCGGCTAAAATTGGTCCAACCATAAAAATTAAACTGTTAAATAGGGTATTAATCCCATTTACTCTATTTAATCTATCTTTTGGAATCATTGAAGGCACTATTGAATGAAATGTAGGAACATGGAATGCTTGAAGTGTACTTCGAATTGCGTTCACTGCCAGTATTATCCATATATTTGTAATATTGAAGGAAAATAAAAGAAATAGACCAAACGTAACAAACGCTTGAGTTGCATCTACAAAGATAATGATATTTTTTCTATTCAATCTATCTGATAATACGCCGGCAATTGGAGCAATAAAAATTTGAGGCAAAAAGTATAAGACTGATGATAATGAAAGATAAATTGGATTGTTTGTATCAACTGTTATCCACCACCCTATGACAAAATATACTATTGAAGAACCTAGTAATGAAAATTCTTGTCCAATTAAAAAGTAGAAGAAGTGTCTATATGATTTCTTTGATATTGTCGTTTCCAATTTAATCAAATATAAATTTTATTAGATAAAAAGTTTATTTACGGTTTATTCTATTTTTGAAATTCTTTCGGAATATGAACCGCAAACGTACACAAGAGCCCTCCAGTAAGAGGCGTTTCGATAGGTTCTACTTCAACTGGTTGATCGAATATAACATCCCAGTATTTCTTAGTATAACCTGCACTACAATAACAGAAGTGTGAGAAAAGTTCTGTTTCAGTGCCATTTTTGATCGCACCTCTTACCCAAGGACAATAACAGCTATAAAATCCTTTCATTCTCTTATCTTTTGCTTGTATATGTTCTTTTGTTTGGTAAGGGAGTTTAGCTTCGATAATTTTATCCCCTTTTCTTATTCCAGGATTAATCATAGGAGTATTTTTTACAAATTCTATTACTTCATCATCGATATATTGCGCAAATTCAAGAGTTCCTTCTTTTTTATGTTTTTGAAGTCTTATAATTAATTCTTGTTTCTTTAATTTTAAAAAATCATCTATATCATTTAATCTTAGAAAATCTTCTCGATCTTTCTCAATTGAGCCTGGGCGACCATGTAAACAAGGTTTCAGTAATTCTATTGTTTTTTCTTCACCAATATTCTTTTCCAATCTTTTCATTATTATTTTGGTAAATTCAGGTTTTTTCTCTGGTTCAACTCCTAATGGGGGAATATTAAGATCTTCAAAAATTTTATCTCGAAATTGCTCCCCATATTGCTCAGCAACTCTTTCATAAAGATTATCCATTGCCATATAAGATTCTGAGATATCGATAATCTCAATGATGTAGTCATATTTTTTTATGAAGTTAGCATAATTAATTAGAGCTCTTAAGAAATCTAATACATTTTCGCTGTTTTTTTCAACTAAATAATTTGAATAATTGGTAATTTCTCCGAGAGGTATTGAATCAATATTGTATTCATTTTTTTTGAGAAAATTATCAAATTCATTTAATCTTGAAATGAAAATCGTTGCTTGATTTTCATCAATGTTTTTTTCAAATATATACTGTAAGAAATTCTTTTCTATCATATCTTAACACATTTTTTTGATATAAAATGTATAAAATCTAATATATGGATACAAGTTATATAACTTTTAATGTATCATATTAAAATATCTATATAACTTGTTTAATTAGAATATTCAAAATATTTTGATTTAACAGTGGATTATTTTGAAATTTATAGGGAGTGTAATTCAACCAGTTTCTCTTGATAAAGTAAAAATAAATGATAATTTTTGGGCTCCAAGGATAAAAGTGAATCATGAAATAACAATCCCTCATATGTTTCGGAAATGTGAGAAAACTGGTCGTATTGATAACTTTTCTAGAGCCGCTGGATTATTAAATGATGGAAAAAAACCAAATTTTCCATTTGATGATTCAGATGTTTTCAAAGTAATTGAAGGGACTGCTTATTCATTAATTATTAATCCTGATTTAAAACTTGAAAATTTTGTTGATGATTTAATTGAAAAAATAGCAGCAGCCCAAGAAGATGATGGATACTTGTATACCACACGAACAATAAATCCTGAAAATCCTCATGTATGGGCGGGAAAAAAACGGTGGGAATTAGTTTCAATATTAAGTCATGAATTATATAATATAGGACACCTTATTGAGGCAGCTATTGGCTATTACAAAGCCACAAGTAAAAAGAGATTGTTAGAAGTAGCAATTAAATGCGCAGATTTAATATATAACGAATTTGGTGCAGGAAAATTGGAAAGAATTCCAGGGCATCAAGAAATTGAAATTGCTTTGATTCGGTTGTATAAAATTACCAGTAATAAAAAATATTTAGATTTGGCAAAATTTTTCTTGGACATTCGCAGTACTACTAAAATATTTGATTTTGAAGATTATTTAAATAGAAATAAAATTTATTTTGAAGATGCAAGATCCCTGGAGTACAACCAATCTCATAAAAGAATTGTCGACCAAGATGAAGCAGTTGGGCATGCTGTTCGAGCGGCTTACATGTACTCAGCAATTACAGATATCATATCTATTTATAAGATATCTGAATACAAAACAGCAATAGATCGTATTTGGGATAATGTAGTATCTAAAAAATTATATATAACTGGGGGGATTGGTGCCCGTTCAGAAGGAGAAAGTTTTGGAAATAATTATGAATTGCCTAATCTCGAAGCTTATACTGAAACTTGCGCTGCGATTGCCAACATTTTCTGGAATTTTCGCCTATTTTTATTATATGGTGATGCTAAATATATCGATGTTTTGGAACGTACCTTGTACAACGGTTTCTTATCAGGAATCTCAATTGAAGGAAATAAATTTTTTTATACTAATCCTCTCGCGTCAGAAGGAAATGTAAGTAGAAGGTCTTGGTATAAATGCCCCTGTTGTCCTACGAATATTGTACGGTTTTTTCCCCAGATTCCAAGTTATATTTATGCATTAGAAAATGATAGGATTTTTGTTAGTCTTTTTATAGGGAGTATTGCATCTGTTGAACTCCAAGATGCCAAATTATTACTTATTCAAGAAACAAATTACCCATGGGGAGGAGATGTGAAGATTAAACTCTCCCTTACTCAAATGAAAGAATTTACCATGGCAATTCGAATTCCCGGATGGGCTCGAGATAAACCCGTCCCGAGTAATTTGTATTATTATTTGAAAAATAATAAAAATAAAATAATAATCAAAATTAATGATGAAAGAATCAATTTTGAAGTAGAGAAAGGATTTGTGAACATTAAACGTGTGTGGAAAAATAATGATTTTATTGAATTGAAAATCCTTATGCCAATTCAACGTGTTTTATGTGATGAAAGAGTTCAAGAAAATATAGGAAAAGTCGCTATTGAACGTGGTCCTATTGTGTATTGTGCCGAAAATATAGATAATAAGGTTGATTCAATTCATAATTTATCACTAAATGATAATGATACTTTAAAACAAGAGTATCGTGATAATTTATTAGGTGGGATAAATATTATTTCTAATGATTTATATTTAATTCCTTATTATAGCTGGGCGAATAGAGGAAAAAGTGAAATGACAGTATGGATAAAGCGTAATTCGTGAGATTAATCTTTGTATAATCTTATGCTAAAGGTAGTACCCATATTTCTTCCTTTAGACTCAACGAAAATCTGTCCTCCATGTAATTCCACTATTTCTTTTGAAATAAAGAGCCCCAGTCCGGACCCTTCAATATCTACATCTAAATTCATTCCATATCGTTCAATTTTTCCAAATTTTTGAAATAGCTTCTCTTTTTCTTTTTCAGTTAATCCAATTCCAGTATCTTTTATATGGATATTAATACTTTCTACATGCTCAACTAAATTTATAAAAATTTCACCATCCCTTGGCGTGTTTTTAATGGCATTTGAAATAAGGTTTGTAAAGACTTGTCTGAACCTGAGTCTATCGATATTTAAAAATAATTGATCCGGAAGATCTAATTTAATTCTTAATTGTCGATTTGTTGCTAGATAGTTCATATCCTTCACACAATCAACTAATAATTCTACAAGATTTTCTTTCTGCAAATTTAATTCAAATCTTTTAGCTTCCAATCTTGAAACATCCAATAAATTATCAATCAATTGTTTCATCCTTAAACTGCCTCGATGCCCAATTTCAATATATTTTTGTGCTTCTTCTCCAATTTGATCCATATAAAGTTTAAGGATTATCTGGTTGGCTCCGTATATAGATGTCATAGGCGTTTTTAATTCATGAGAAACTCGTGTAATAAGGTCTTTTCTAAGTTCATGAAGCTCCTGTAATCTTTCATTTTCTTCAATAATTAATTTTTCTGCTTCTTTTTTATCTGTAATATCAATTAATGAGATAAGATTTGCTGGATTTCCTTGAAAGACGATTTTACTAGTATAATCTTCAAGCCATCTTATTTCACCATTCTTATTAATAACCCTAAAGAAGTTATGTGAAAATGCACTCATTCTATTTTCCTTATTCTTTTTTACACGTTCCATTATCGCAGGTATGTCATCTGGATATATCCATTTTAAAAGATCTTTTATTGACCAATTAAGTATCTCCTCAATTGGAAATCCTGAGATTTTAGATATTGTCTTGTTCATATACTTAATTTCGCCATTTTGAATTATTATTATTCCCATAAATGATTGTTCGGCGATATTACGAAATTTTTCTTCTGATTCTTTTAACTTTTCTTCAGCAACTTTTCGTTCAGTGATTTCCCTTGACACAAATAAGTATTTAGTATTACTTTGTTCATCTTTGAAAATTTTTGCTTTAATTTCAAACCATATATATTTTCCACTTTTATGTCTGAGTCTTGATTCATGAGTAGTTTCTCCAATTTTAAACATCTTCCTCATAAGGCGTCGAATTATGGCGTAATCTTCAGGATGATTAAGGAAAATTGCAGGTTTGTCAATTAATTCTTCCTTTGAATATCCTAATGCTCTAGAATGGGCTGATTCATTTAAGTATTCTATTTCAAATCGATCATTCAGAACTCGAATTAAATCGTTTGCATTTTCTGTTATTAGCCTATATGTTCCTTCCGATTCTGCTAATCTTCTTTCTGCTTCTTTCTGTTCAGTCATATCTTGCATTATAACTTGAATATAATTGTTCTTTTTTGTTTTTACTATTGAACTTTGCCAATATAACCAAATTTCTTTCCCATCCTTGGTAATCAATTTAAGCTCTATTGGTTTTAGTGGTTTTCCTTCACGTAATTCCTTGAACCTATTTAAAAACAATTCTATTATTTGCTTAGAATTTTTAAAATAAGAAGCAATTTCAATAAAGTTCCTTCCCTTGAAATCTATTTTGGCATATTCAGATAGTTTATCTATAATTTTTTTATTTGTTTCAACAAGATTCCCTTCCAAATCAAATAAAGAGATTTGAAACGGGGTTTCATTGAATAGGTGCTGATATTTTTCATTAGATTCATGTAATTTTTGTTCTACATCTATATATGTTGTAACATCATGACCAATACCAAGAATAGCATAATATTTTCCATTTTTCTTTAGAGGAATAGCATTTGCTTCTACATAAATAAAATTACCATCCTTTTTTCTTACTTTATAGATTTTGGGTTTATTAACTATTCCATTTTCTAAAGCCCTTTTAATTTCATAAGAGATTTCTGAACTAATTTCTTCAACTAAAAAGTCGGTAACCTTCATTTTTAGAATTTCTTTCTTGGAATATCCAAGATTTTGGATTATGATATTATTAACATCAATGATATTGCCCTTTTTATCATGAAGATATATATAATCAAAAGAATTTTCAAAAATCTCCTCTAAATGATTACCATATTCTTGAATAATACTTAACATATTGTAAACCAACCCTTATTACTGAATCATAATCAAAATTATAATATTATTACATTAAAATGATTATATGAACAAACAAATCAGATATGGGGTTATCCTTATTATAACTTTTGTTATAATTTTCTGATATATATATTTATGTGAAAAAATAGATTTAAATATACATTTTTGGATTGATTATGTAAAAATAAGATTTTTTACACATATATTTAGAAAAAAAATTTGGTGATAAACATAGTTGTCTTCAGTTTAATAAATACCTTGCACGCAACAATCATGAGCTTTGCATCAGTGATATTTTTTATTGCTTTTAGAAAAAGAAAGGAATTAAAACATTGGTTTCTGTCATGTCTTATAACTACAATTGGATATATCATCAATGCGCTTCCACAAGAAGAAGGTAATCAAGTAAATCCTGTAGCAATGATTCTCTTTTCAACAGGTACATTTGTATTATTATATGCAGTATTCAAAGAATATTATCAAACTTTTATTAAAGTAAAAAAGATTGGTAAAAGTAATATTAAATATTTGCAAGCGGCAGGACTTACTGGGGCAGTAACTTTTGGATTCTATATTATGATGCTTGCTCTCTTATTTACATGTTTCTTTTTAGTAATTCGACTTTATTTAAAGAAAAGATCATTATTACATGCATTTTATTGTCTTAATTTTATAGGAGGTATACTTAGTTTATTTGGTGCTATGGTAGGTTCCTCAGGAACAGGTCCAGGTATTGAATTCAATAATTTTGCTATGACTTATATGGATACCATTTATTTAGTTATGGGAATGGTAGCAATTATTGAATATAAAATACATCAAGCAAATGAAACATTAAAAAATGTGCTTGCTACTGCTTCTGATACAAGTATAAATGTCTCTAATGTTGCAACAGAATTAGCAGCAAGCGCTAGTGAAGTGAACGCCGCATCGGAAGAAATTTCAAGTTCTACAATGGAAACAGTAAGAATAACTCAAGGAATTATAGAGGCATCAAACAAAATTCGAAATATATTACAAATTATTACAACTATTTCAGAACAAACAAATCTTTTAGCTTTAAATGCAAGTATAGAGGCAGGAAGAGCAGGTGAACATGGTCGTGGATTTGCTGTCGTAGCCAGCGAAGTAAGAAAATTGGCAGAGAACTCAAAAAACGCTGTTGGTGGTTCATACAGTGAAATTAATGAAATAGTTAACATGATTCAAAGTGTGGGGCGTTCTATGGAAGGGATTAGTGCCTCTGCAGAACAACAAACAGCATCTATGGAAGAAATTTCTGCTACAGCAAGCAAATTAGATAAATTAGCTGATAAATTAAAAGAATCACTAATAGAAGAAACAGTATCCTAAATTTCAAAATCATTTTTTTATAAATATTTTATTATATCCTTGTTGCTATTTAAAATTTAGATACATCACAAAAATATTTCTGATCATGGTTAATATTAAATCTGTAGTAAGTAAGCTACAAAAGCATTATCCTGATGCAATTCATGTTGCTTTAGTTGATATACAAGGTAAAGTATTATTTACTACAAGCAAATGGGATGTAAAAAATGACATTAAAGAAGTTATGTCAAAATGGGCTAGTGGGAATGCTCAATTCGTTACACTCGATGGAATAAGATACTCTATTTTACAAATGGAACCCGAACGTTTTATTGGAACTAATCGGAAGAATAAAGGACATCTAATCGGAGCAGTAACTCCAGATGGTAAAAATTACATGCTAGCTCATATCAGACCAAAAGCAAAAGGGTGGTTTCATATGGCATATCCTGCTTTAGCAAGAGCTGCTGCCATGTTAAAAAAAGGATCTCAGTCTGAATTCATTGAAACCAAGGTAGAATTAAAGGAAGAAGAAAGATTTGAAAGTTCACCAGGAAAAATAGCTGCCTATCAAGTAACTCCATCAGAACCAACTATCGATCCGTACATTAGAGCTGAAATTGAAGGTTTCCTACAATGGATAAATAATCCTCAGGGGTTAGGGGGATATATCTTAAATGTGTTACAACAAAATGATCAATACCGTATTTCTAAACTTGCAGAACTATACAATGAATTATATCACTTATTTTATGGTTAGTTAGTCAAATAAAAGTTATTCCTTAAATTCAATTGCATTTTTTCTTAAAAAAATTTGTGAATAGGGTTGTGTTAAGATTTTTAAGGTTTAGCAAAATTGAAGTCATCTGCATTATCATAGAGATAATTTTTATATATCTATAAATGGTTAATAATAAATAAGTTTATTAAGTCGAATTTCTATTATCATTACTCAAAAGGCAGATTATTTTTCGTACAAGAAATGTATGAAGGGTGAATAAATATATGAAAAGTGATGGAGAATATTTAAGCAAAGAAGAAATAATAGAAGAATTATGTTGTTCTAAACCAAATATAGATATCAAGGGGGGGTACAAAGTATGCTTGAATTGTGGGTTAACTTCAGATATTCAACTAGTTGAAAATGAAAGAAGAGCTTATGGTAAAGAAGAAATAGACAAAAGAAAACAGACAGAACCAAGATGGAGAGAATTTGGATCAAGAACAGTGCTTCCTAAAGATAAAATCGATTATAAAGGGCAATATCTTAGCGCTGAAAATAAAACATTATTCCTACGTTTATCCAAAATTCAAAATTCTTTGGTTTCGAGCATAGAAAGGAATTTTTGGGAAGCTAAACCAAAAATGAAATTAATTGCATCTAAATTGAATATTCCAGAATATATCCATGAAACAGCTTGGAAGATCTATTCTCTTATCGCTAAGAAAAAGTTAACTATGGGACGCTCCATTGAAGGCTTCATTGCTGCATCTCTATACGTTGCGATTAGAGTACATGAATTTCCAAAAACATTAGATGAGATTAGCGATATTTCTATGATTGCCCGTAAAAATATAATACATAGCTTAAGTTTAATCATTAGAGAAATTTTACCCGAATTAAATCTCACTTATAAGCCTATTAGTGTAAAACAATTAATATTTAAATTTAGCAATGAGTTAGGTCTTTCGATGGAAATCCAAAATAACGCTATGGATTTGATAACCAAAACTTCAAAAGTAGGGCTCTCTCTAAATGGAAAAGATCCAAGAGGATTTGCCGCATCGGCAATTTATCTTGCAGCCAAATTTTCAGATCAAAAAATGACTCAAACAGAAATAGCTAAAGCTGCTAAAATAACAGAAGTCACTTTAAGAACTCGGATAAAGGATCTTAAAAATAAAATGAAATTATCTGCCAAATTATAGTTAAATTAAAACCAATTTAACTAGGATACAAACTTATTATTTTTTTAAAAATTGATTCATATCATTAAAACTATAATGTTTTTTAAGTCCAAAAAATTAATTTTATCATGTCACTTCCTTCTAAGAAAGCAATTCAGAGAGATGAAAATATTACTGATTATGAGTTCAAAATGTTGAACCACGTAATGGTTCTTCGATATGACGAGAGTAAATGCATACAGTGTGGGTTCTGTCACAGAGTTTGCCCCGTAACTGTATCTATCTATGACGAGCCTCTAAAAAAAACGGCTATCGGAACTCCAGAGGATATGAAAATTGAATCCGATAAGAAGATCGTCGTTGATCCTGAAAAATGTAGTTTTTGTGGTTCATGTTCATGGATTTGTCCTGGCTACACACTCGAATTGTTTATTAACGGCGAAAAAAAGCTCTTAGTAGTTGAAAATGGTTCACTTCCAGAATTTGAAGAGGAGGTACGAACATTAGATAACGGTCAAAAAGTACGTAAGGTTGTAGAGGGATCGATAACAATTACTAGCACTGAAAAAGATACTAAGGTTTTAGATGCCTTTTGTGATGAATGCGCTGTGAAGGCTATGGAAAGAAAAGGTAAAGAAATAGAAGTCAATCGAGACAAATGTATTTTATGCTTTAAATGTTCTGAAGCTGCTAAAGAATATGATAATATTAGTGTTGAGGTTCATCGCGATAGATTTAAAAATATAAAAGGAGAGCCTTCTTCTGTGTGGAATGGTATCATGCTGAGAGTTCTTGGAAAGGAAGGAAAAGTTAAGGGTATTCTGAGTCGAAGCCAAAATAAACTCGCTGATGCCGTTATGCGGTTAATGGGCAAAGAATTTGAGGAAGAAGAGGAAGCATAACTAATTGTTATTTTAATTACTTTAAACCCTTTTATTAGTATTTCTCTATTTATGTATATTTAAATAAATTTAATTTAAAAGCAGGCAAAAATCATTTCATTTTTTTTTTACAATATAATCTAAATAACTGGTGCGATAATTAGGGACATCTGTTCTTAATAAAATTTTACGTTTTTCTTTATATATTATCTCAGTATCTTTAAAATATATATCTGGTTCATCATCAAAATAATAAGAATGAAGAATCAAATCCTCTCCTTCAGATTCAGAGATTTCTCCAGGATTTATTTCCTTTTCCTTATTATAATATCTATCGTCTACTGACAAGAAATTTATGTAGCATAATCCACCTTTTTTTAAAACACGCTCCATTTCTTTTACTGCTATTCCAGTATCCTTTTTACTTAAATGAACACTTGAAAATATTGAGTATATGAATCCAAAATACTCATCTTCAAATGGAATAGCTCTCATATCTCCATATTTTATGTTTAATTCAATATTGTTTTCTTCACAGTATTTATATGCTAATTCAATCTGTTCTTTCGAATTATCAATACCATAGCATTCAAATCCATAAAAGTGAAAGAGTGCTAATGGTGGTGTTCTCCCTCCTGCACCACAGTCTAAAATTTTCTTTTCAGATGGATTGCTCATCACAAACCTTAAAAAGTTATAAAGAGAAGAACGATAAACAGGGACTTTCATTTTTTTTCAACTAGATTTAATCTAATATTATATATATATAATTCCTAAATGCATAGGTATAAAAGATTAAATAATTATTAAATGACAATATAAACCATAAATATACATCATTGTATAATCAATTTTAAAATAGAGAATATTTATTTTTGCTCAAAAATTAAGTCATTTTAGAAATGAAAAAGAAAGCTTTTGGATCTGGACATTTTGGAGAATGGATTACTGATGAGCACGGATTACCAGCTTATTATTATACTTGCGATCAAATAAATGATCCTAAAGCAATTACACCTTTAAATGAAAATTTGCGTTCCAATAAAGAACACTTACACCAGGTTGGGAATGATAGATTAGTTGGGGTTGCTTCAAACTTTGGATATATTCAAGTTCGTCAAGATGAGGGATGTCCAAAATTCCTTAATGATTATGATCCTGAGCACAATCAATTTGGAGGAGGGATTGGATACTTAGTTGATGGGGATAATATAATTAGCACATTTTATTCAGGAAATGAAGATCAGTTCGAGAGAATTTTCGGTATTGGATATTTTCGTAAAATTGTTAAACAGCATGATTTGTTAGTAGATCAGATAATTTTTGCGCCGTATGGAGATGACCCTTTACTTATTTCTCAAGTTTCAATTTCAAATAATACAGATAAGCCGAAAAATTTACGGTGGGTAGAATATTGGGGATGCAAATCATTTCAATTTTCAGCACTTGCATATTATACTGCCTTTGCAAAAAAAGATCTTTCATTAATGAATAAATTGCGAAGAGAATTTAGTTCGAAATTTACGCATGAGTTTTCATTTGTAGAAAATGTTGGTTTATTAGAAGCAAATTACTTTCAAGGTAAAAAGGAGTCAAATAAAAAGAAATTACCTACACCCGTATATGAGAGTAAGTTCTCCCCTGAGTCTTTTCTTATTTCATTAAATGGACCTATTGATAGATTTAGTACAAATGGGTATGAATTTTTTGGAAAAGGGGGTATTGAACGTCCTGATGGATTAAATCATGCTCTTCCTTCTAATTTAAATACGATAGATGATAGAAGTGCGATGATATTGGAAAGAGAAGTGCATTTAGAACCATACAAAAGTCAGATTTTGTATTTTGCATATGGTTATTTACCTGATGGTTATACTCTTGATCAAATTATAAGAAAATATAAGAAGGATATATCTAAGCAATGGTTCTACTCCTGTAATTGTTGGAAAAAAAACAATGTCATATTGTCTATTCCTAATGAGCTTTGGATAGAACGTGAACTATTATGGCATAATTATTATTTACGTAGTGCAATGACTTATGATGACTACTTCAATGAGCATATTCTCTCTCAGGGTCATGTTTATCAATATGTAATGGGAGTTCAAATAGCTTTGCGAGATCCTCTACAACATGTATTACCATTTATTTATTGTTCACCAAAAATAGTAAAAGAAATTATTAGATACATCTTAAAGACAGTTAAAGAAGATGGAGGAATTCCATATGGGATTACTGGTTATGGAATGACTATTCCATTACCAATTTATCCAAGTGATCTTGAATTATGGTTATTGTGGGTTATAAGTGAATATATACTAGCAACAAAAGATTTTCAATTCTTAGATGAAGTGATTCCAACTTATCCTATTTATAGGAAGCAAGTAAGAACAACAACAGTATTACAACTGCTGATACTGTGTTACAATCATTTTACAAAAATTTCTGGAACTGGAAAACATGGACTTCAACGAATTTCAACGGGTGATTGGAATGATGGTGCAGTAATGGGCTTTGTGCCTAAAGAAAGGCAAGATGAGGTTAGAACTCAAGGAGAATCTGTTCTAAATGCTTCGATGGCGATTTATGTTCTCAATAAGTTTGCTGAGGTATTGAATGTTGTAAATAGTGAGGATATAGCCAAAGATGTGAAAGAATATGGTGAACTACAGAAAAAATCCGTTAAAAATCAGTGGAATGGAAGATGGTTTAGGAGAGCTTGGTTTACAGAAGATTTAGGCTGGATTGGTGATAATGAATTATGGTTAGAACCTCAGCCATGGGCTATTATAGGAAATACTGTTAATAATAATAACATATCAATTTTAATAAATAATATTGACAATTTACTGCGAAAACCTTCTAAAATTGGAGCAAGAATACTAAGTAAAGATATTGATGCTAAGAAAAGGGAAGTTGGTATGCGTGTAAACGCAGGGATTTGGCCATCAATTAACGGTACATTAATATGGGCATTATCTCATGTGAATGGTGAAATTGCTTGGGATGAATGGAAAAAAAATACTCTTGCATTTCATGCAGAAGCTTTTCCCGACATTTGGTATGGAATCTGGAGTGGACCTGATACTTATAACTCTGATCTCTCAAAATACCCTGGGCAAACTCACTTTTTTGAATATTTTATAACTGGAGATCCGGAAGATGAAAAATCTATGAGGGAAGATCCATTCGGGGTAAGCTGGACAGATTTTCCTGTAATGAATTTACATCCACATGCTTGGCCAATATTTAACCTAATTCACTTAGTTGGGGCAAATTTTACAAAAGATGGCGTTAAAATAACTCCTTCTTTGGCTAAAGAAGAGTATTATTTTGAATCTCCTTTGTTTGGATTCTCAAAATCAAAATTGGGTTATTCTGGATGGTACACTCCAAGTGCTCTTGGATCTTGGACAATTTCACTAAAACTTAAGGAAGATGAAATTAATGATTTTAAACATCTGAAAATAAATAATAAAGAAGAACAACTTATGATAAAAAATGATTGCATAATCATTGGTGGTAATTCAACATTAGATGAACCATTTACATGGGAATTGAAAAAAAGTAAAAAATAATTTTACTTAGATGATATTATATGGATGCGGTTGAAAGAGTAATAAAGACTATACACCATGAGGAGCCTGATAGAGTTCCAGCTTGGGAGAGTGCTTTTACAAATAATACTATCGCGCAACATTATGGTATAGAGGAAGGAAGAGGAGATTTTGGTATTTCTCTATTAAAGAATGTGCCAGATAAAATGAAAATTGTAAATCAGGTTATTACAAGTAAAAGATTAATGAAACCAGGTTTTAAGAGATATTTTCAATTATTCCATAATATAGGATTAGACATTGGAACATGTATTTCTACTAATTTTCCACGCCTAGTTCTTGAGGACTCAACTGGATTTGTTGATGAATATGGAAGAATAATGAAATTTGAATATTATCAAAAGGATGGAACAGTAATTATGGGGTATCACGGAGGTTACTTAAAGAGTTTTGAAGATTATGAAAGTTGGGAACCGATGGATCCAAATTTCAAAGCCCGGTTAGTTGGATATTTAGCTGGTAAAGAAATTCAAGAAGATATGAATAATGAAATTCTTGCCGCGCCAGCAATCGGAGCTATAATGGAAAATCCTTTAGAGGGATTTGGATTAGAGACTTTTTCAAGAATTTTAACTAAAAACAAGCAAGTTAAGAAGATTTTCGATGATTATGGCAATTTTACACTTGAACTAGTAAAAGTTTTAGCAGAAAATGGAGCGAAATTAATAATTTTATGGGATGACTATGGTTATAAAAATGGTTTATTTATGCGACCAGAGAATTATCGAAAATATGTATTTCCATGGTTAAAACAAGTATGTGATGCTGCACATAAATTAGATAGCCATATTTTATTACATTCAGATGGAGATTTGATGGAAATATTTGAAGATATTATTAAATGTGGTGTTGATGTACTGAATCCAATTGAACCTACGACTGCAAATCCAGAATATGATATTTTCAAATTAAATCAGAAATATAAAGGTCAAATTACCTTCTGTGGAAATTTATCTCCTCAAATGTTAACTACAGGCGAGATAACTGAAGTAGAAGCTTACGCTAAACGTCTGATCCGAGAGCTAGCTCCAGGAGGAGGTTATATTTTCAGTTCTGGGCACAGTATTAATCCAGCAGTCACACTTGAACGATTTCAAGCAATGCAAAATATTAAAAAAAAGTATGGTAACTATCCTATTAAGATACCAAATTAAAAATAATAAATGTTCTATCCATGAACTCAAAAGAACGAGTTAATAATGCGTTAAAACATATTGAACCAGATAAAGTACCAATTGATTTTGGAGGAAATCAATCTGGTATTCATATTATAGCCTATAAAAAATTATTGGAATTTCTTGAAATAAATGATAAGAATATTCAATTTTGCGATTTTCTCCAACAAATAGTATTGCCATGTGAAGAGATACTTCAGAAGTTTCAAATAGATACTCGCTATATTCGTCCATTAGGAGGGATGATTAAAATAGGTAATGTCGAACCTCAATATGAAGGAGAATATGTGGGAGTATATGATCAATTTGGGGTTTTCTGGGGGAATTCAGCAGATAAGAATTTGGATCAGATACTCTATTATGATCCCGTTATTCATCCGTTTGCCGAATACAAAACACCACAGGAAATTAAAAGTTATAATTGGCCGGACGGCACTGACAAAACCCCATTTATTGGTTTAAAAGAGTATGCTAAAAAATTATATGAAACTACAGATTTTGCACTCGTTTCATCCCCTACTGGATGTATATACGAATACACAACCTTCCTATTCGGATTTACTAAAGCTTTACGATACCTAAGAACAAATATAGAAATGATAATAGCTGCAATGGAATGCCTTTTAAAATATTGGACAGATTATAATATAACTTTTTTAAATGAAGTTGGAGAATATTTGGATGTGATTTGTATCAATGGAGATTTAGCCGAACAAGCTGGACCTATTATGAATTTACAAATATATGAGAATCATATAAAACCATTTGAATATAAACTCTCAGAAAAAATTCATGAATTAGTAGATGTGAAAATTAATTACCATAGTTGTGGCTCCATTTCTCAATTCCTACCTCATTTTGCCGAAATTGGATATGATGCGGTAAATCCAGTACAAATCTCTGCTTATGACATGGAGCCTTGCAGTCTTAAAAAAAGGTTTGGGG
>JBHLLJ010000023.1:0-29576 GCA_048885705.1 Candidatus Hermodarchaeota archaeon
ACCTTTTTCATTATTTAAATATAAATTTTTATAATTAAATTCCTTATGGTAATATTATGGAAAATAAAAATGATCAGCCGATTGGAGAAGAGAACGAAGAAAAAGAGAAAATAAACGATTATATAGAAAAAAAGAATGAAAGCCAAAAAAAAAAAGTCGCAAAAGATCTAGTTACATTGAAGCATGTCGAAGTTAAAAAGCAGGAAATTAGTCCAGAGGCAAAAGATCTTGCTCAAACACTGAAGGAAAGCTTTTTGGAGCATGACCAATTTGAAAGGCTATCAAATGATGAAATTACAATTATTGAAACATTTATGGGTAAAAGACTCTTTCTAGAAAGAATCGCAATAATTGCCAACCAATCAAGGATTCCATTAGGAATTCCCGGTTTTAAAAAAGTAGACTTAGAAAAAATTCTTGATGATCTAATTTCCAAAGGTTATGTAGAATCTGAATTAGTTGGAGATAAACCAGTTTATTTTCTAACTGAGCGAGGAAGATATCGTGTTCAATGAAGTGAAAGTGATTAATTAGTCTTTTTTCAAAATTAGTTGGTGAACAGGAATATCTTGCCATTCACCGCTAGGATTTTCACGCCTTATGGTTAGGGGCAATATACCAGCCTTTAGCTCTACCATAGCTATTTTTATAGGATCTATGAGGTTTTTTGGTTTCTCTATAAGAATGGGTGCTCCGAAGGAGATTTGCAAAGCCCTGCTTCCCAAAATCCTTGCTTTTTCATACCTAGTTAAAAATATTGGCCCAATCTTAACATATTCTCTAACTTTCTTATATTTCTGGCGTAACTCTCGAGATTCTAAAAAACTAGACATAATTAAACCCAAAGAAAGAGTAATTTAACTTTTGAAAATGTATAATTTCATATAACTTTTTTGGTTTTTATCAAGCTTTTAGTATGGATATAATGGTTAACTTATTTAATAATGCGCAGGAGGGGAATTGAACCCCTGATTTACACGGTGTGAGCGTCTAACGATTTAGATGCGATACGCAAAACATATGTCGTCATACCACTAGACCACCCGCGCTCACTTTTATTTAAATTAAGTAAGGCATACGAATTAAATGTTTCACTACACATTAATTAATTCAATTTATTAAATTATTGTTAATTTGATTTAAGAATTTAAGTATTTTTTAGTGATCTTATAAAGTCTGTTAGTTTAAATATTTTAAATAAATTTTATCATCAATACCTAAAATAATCTTGGAGTAACTGGTGATTTTAGTAACTGCAAACGAAGATTTTATTTCTCACCCATTAATTAAGCAAAATAGTGTATCTCGACGAGAATACCAAGAGAGCATTTTCATAAATTGCTTAAATAGGAACTGTTTGGTTGTTATACCAACGGGTTTAGGCAAAACAGTTATAGCTTTAATGCTTACAGTGCAGAGATTAACAGAAGTTAAAGATTCAAAAGTAATTCTTTTAGCGCCCACAAAACCTCTTGTAGAACAGCATTATAATTCATTTTTAAAATTGACCAATCTTCCTAATGAATCACTTATATCTCTTACTGGAGCAATTGCTCCTGAAAAACGGAAAGAATTATGGGGCGATATAAAAGTTGCTTTTATGACACCTCAAGTACTCCAAAACGACCTCATATCAGAACTTTACTCAATTAAAGATGTCTCATTAATGATATTTGATGAATGTCATAGAGCAGTTGGAGATTATGCTTATTGCTTTCTCGCGAAAAAATATATGGATATAGTAGATTACTCTCAAATTTTAGGTCTCACAGCAAGTCCGGGCTCAACTGAAGGTAAAATAAATGAGATTAAACAAAATTTATTCATTAATCATATTGAGATCAGAACTGAAAAAGATTTAGATGTAAAACCGTACATTCATAAAGTAGATAATGAATGGATAAAAATTAAGCTTCCAAAGGAGTTTTTAGAAGTTAAAGTAATCCTTGACCAGAAATTAAGAGCCTCTTATAAATTTTTAAAAGAAAATGATTTACTTGGATCTTATGATATAAATAAAATCACAAGAAAGGATTTATTAAAGTTAAATAGTGTGATTAATAGAAGAATTTCAGTTGCTAGAGATAATGAGGAAAAGTTCCTAATGTTTAATGCAAAAAAAGTTACTGCTAATGCTATCAGATTATCTCACATGGTTGAATTAATAGAAACTCAAGGTATAAGTGCTCTTAAAGATTATTTTGAAAAGAATGAAGAGAAGATTAAAAAAAACACGGCAAATAAATCACTAAAAGAGTTATTTTTTGACAGGGAGTTTAAAAAAGCAAGAGATTTGACAAACAAACTCTATTCAAATGGTATAGTTCATCCAAAAATAGAAAAATTAAGAGAAATTTTGATTGATCAGATAAAAACAAATTTAAATTCAAGAATTCTTGTTTTTTGTCACTTTAGGGATTCAGTTAATAATATAGTTAAATTTTTTGAAAATGATGAGATAATTAAGATTCATAAGTTTGTTGGGCAAGCAACAAGAGGAACAGATAAGGGTTTAACCCAAAAGGAGCAAATAAATCTCCTTAATGAATTTAAAGAGGGGATTTATAATACTTTAGTTGGAACAAGTGTAGCAGAAGAAGGTTTGGATATTGAAGAATGTGATCTAGTAGTGTTTTATGATGTAGTGCCGAGTGCTATTCGTTCTATTCAACGTCGAGGGCGGACTGGAAGGAAAAAAGAAGGAAAAGTTTTTGTGTTGATGGCAGAAGGTACCAGGGATGAAGGATATTACTGGTCAGAAAAATCTAAAGAAAAAAGCATGAAAGCAAGTTTAGATAAATTGAAGGGTGCGGAATTTGATTCAAAATCTGGGCAATCTAGTCTACTAAATTTTATATCTTCTGAAAGAAATGAAGAGAATCTTCATAAAGATAAGGAGAACCTTGATCTAAGTTCAATAAAAAAGATTGATGATGCAGACAGTTTTGAAATTATCTGTGATACTCGAGAAACAGCATCACCGGTTGTAAGAACTCTTTCATTAATGGGTGTTAAACTTAAATTAGAGCAATTATTAGTTGGAGATTATGTTATTTCAGAAAGAGTAGGAATTGAAAGGAAATCTGCAAAGGATTTTAATGATTCTATAATTGATGGAAGGTTATTTACTGAATTGAGTGAACTGGGTGAGAAATTCTTAAGACCCATTTTAATCATAGAGGGAGATCCATTTCAATTTTCAAATATTAATGAAAATGCTCTCTATGGTGCAATTACTTCAATAATTCTTAACTTTGGAATTTCAATCTATAAAACTGAAAATACAATCGAAACAGCACAATTTCTTTATCAATTAGCAAGGAAAGAACAATCGATTACATCATCTTCACCTAAATTAAGATTTGACAAAGCCCCAATTGAAACTTCTCGCTTGTTAGAGTATGTCGTTGCGGGAATACCTGGTGTAAATACTTTGCGAGCAAAAAACTTATTGAAAGAATTAAAGACATTACAAAATATTTTCTTGGCTGATATACCAGATTTAACTAAAGTTGAGAATGTTGGGAAAAAAATCGCTCAAGAAATCTATAAAATTAGTAGATACAAATATAAAAATGATTCTTAAATTCGGGTATTAATAGACACCTATTTTAATAAAACAATAAAAAAGATTTTTTATAACTTCAATAATAATTTATAATATTATTGACTTTTATTGAGTAAGGATACAATAAAAAAAACTGAGAGATTTGATAAAATTCAAAGTAGTTGTAGCGGGTGCTAAAAACGTTGGAAAAACAAGTTTGATTCGTAGATATGCTACGGGAAAATTCGAGAAATCAACATTATCTACCATTGGTGTTGATTTTGAAACGAAAAAAGTAATAGTTGATGACACTGAAATATTACTGAATATTTGGGATTTTGCTGGTGAGAAAAAATTCCGATTATTATTTCCATCTTATGTTTCTGGTGCTTCAGGGGCCTTAATGCTATATGATGTCACAAATTCTGAATCTCTAAATGATCTTTATGATTGGATAAATGTAATTTCATCTGTTCCTAATTCTCCCAAAACTAAAATTTTAATTGAAGCAAAAGCAGATTTACAAAGAAAAGTAAAGAAAGAGGATGTGCTGAAATTATTTGAAAAGCATAAATTTCAAGGAGAAATTCTAAGTACTTCGGCTAAAACGGGTGAAAATGTTGAAAAAGCTTTTGAGATGTTAGGACGTGAAATTCTTAAAAATTCTTTAAAGAAATGCACCAATTGTGGGAAGCATTATCCATTAGAGTTAAAATTTTGCCAATATTGTGGTAGTAAAACTAATTAAAAATCTATTTTATTTAATTATTCATATTAGGTAAAATACTTCTTCATGTTCAAACTCAAACCATTTAGATTTTACATTAAATTCAAATACTAAATAAGCTTAAATTAGGAAAGAAAAATTTATTTACCACAATTGATAAAATGTACTATAATAAAACGTACTAAGGTTATGAAAATTGGACTATGATATTAAACAAGATATCCAAGAAATAGTTAAAAGGCTTAAAAGAGATAATATTTCTTTTGAAGGCAAAACAATTTTAGTGACTGGAGGGGCTGGGTTTCTTGGTTCATGGGTTTGTGATGTGTTAGTTGAGCAGGGTGCGTACTGTATCTGTTTAGACAATTTATCATCAGGAAAACCTAAAAATGTATTACATTTAATGGAGAAAGACAATTTTCGCTTCATTAATCATGATATTTCTTATCCAATATATTTTGGAATGAGTTATCATCCCCTAGGAATATGTATTGGAGATATTAAGAGAATTGACATTATTATGCATATGGCTAGTAGGGCGTCCCCATTTGAATTTCAGAAGGAACCTATTTCTATTCTTAGAAGTAATACACTTGGAACGCTTAATTCTTTAGGGATTGCTAAGTTCCATAACGCAATTTTTTTTTATACAAGCACATCTGAAGTCTATGGAAATCCCCCAAAAGAACTTATTCCAACCCCAGAAAGCTATTTTGGATATGTTAATCCTGTTGGTCCGAGAAGTTGCTATGATGAATCTAAACGAGCTGGAGAGGCATTTATTAAAGCTTATGAACTTCAACATAAGATGAGAACAAAGATTGTTAGGATTTTTAATACATCAGGACCTAGAATACGACATGGTCCTGAATTTGGGAGGGTTGTTCCTAATTTTATATATCAAGCTATACATGATGAAGATATCACTGTATTTGGAGATGGATCTCAGACTAGATCCTTCATTTATGTAATAGATGAGATTGAGGGTATTCTTAAAATGGTTTACAAAGATGAAGCTATTGGAGAAGTTATTAATTTGGGGAACAATAAAGAATATACGATTTTAGAACTGGCTCGTATTATAAAAGATCTAGCTAATTCTAATTCAAAAATAGTTTTTAAACCATTACCTATAGACGATCCTGTATACAGATGCCCCATTATAGAAAAAGCAAAGCTGATTCTTAATTGGGAACCAACAACCTCACTTGAAGAAGGATTAAAGAAAACTATTGCTTGGTTTAAAGATAATGAGAGAAAATATAAAAGGGAATGACAATCATTTTGATAGATTACTCAAAATTAGTTTAATTTTGGGGATAATAGTTGTATCAGGATTTGTAATATATTATATATTGACTCCTGAACCAGGGTTTATCACTTATAGCATCTTAAATGAGAATCAGGAAGCTGGAAATTATCAAACTGAAGCTTCGGTAAATGAAACAATTTCATTTTTTCTTACAGTTGGAAATGGCTTAAATCGAGAATTTATATTTGGATTTAAAATTAAGAAGGGAAATAATAATACTAATTTAAGTTCAAATGGCTCAAATGGAACTCTGTATCAAACTATTGGAAATTTCTCTTTAAGCTTAAATGAAGTTCAAATTTATGGAGAATATAATATATCTTTTACTGATGTAGGAGACAATCAGATAATTATTGCTGAATTATGGCAAATTAAACATGAGATTGAAGAATATTTTAATATAATGTACTTATGGGTAAATATAACTAATTAATTTGCTCCTCCAATAATATTTACTGATTTTATTCTTACCCATGGCGCTTGAAATGCTCCATAAACTCTATATTCTTTGGAAACCGCATCGATATTTCGAAATAAATCTAATAGATTTACACCTATCATTGTTTCGTTTAATGGTTCCTTTACTTCTCCATCTTGAATTAAATTTCCATGTAAAATTAAACCTGAAAAATCACCAGTTGAAATATTAGGAGAATCTCCAGTATAATTCAATATAATTCCTTTTTTAATATCTTTAATTATCTCCTCGATGGTTAAATCTCCAGGTTTCATAATAAAATTTGTAATCCCAATTGATGGAATTGAACTGTATGAACCACGTGAAGCATTACCAGTACTTTCAACTCCTTCTTTTCCTGCTGTATAACTATTATGCAATAATCCATTTTTGAGGAAAATCCCATGATCAAAGATCTTTTTGTTTTTACAAGGAACTCCTTCATCATCAAAAACTTGTGAACCCGCTGCTCCATTAATTAATCCATTATCTTCTAAATTTAAATGGTTTGATCCAATTTTCTTACCTCTCTTACTTACTAAGAAACTCCTTTTATATTGAAAAGTTTCGGCATTAATTGCGGCTGCAATTGGTCTTAAAATTAGGCTTATTGTTCCTTTAGGAGTTAGAATTACTGGCCCTCTCATACTTTTAATCTTTTTCCGATTCAGATTCCGTTTAGCATCTTGAAGAGCCAAATTTGCGGTGTTTACTGCATTTAATTTATCTAAACTTCTTTCTATTTGCCGTTCATAACCAGAAGATGTTTCTTTGCTAATTTTATCTTTAACAATAATATTTGAGGATATTAAACAGCTTGTTTCTCTTCTTGAAACACTTAATCCATTAGAATTAAAAATAAATATTTTTGAATACCCAGATGCAAAATTACCTGATTGAGAAATTGCTATGTCATCTTCTTTGCAAACTTTAATCAAATCTTCAACATAATTTATAGAGTCTTCTACTTCCAAATATTTTAGTTTCTTATCAAATAAACCATTAATAACTGGATAATGATCAGAAAGTTTTGGTAAATCATTAAAGTCTGGATCAGGTGTAGCAACTTTCATCATTTTAATAGCAGTTTTGCACATTTTCTCTACTGTTATTCTATCCAATTTATTAGAATAAGCAAATCCAAGGGATCCATTTTTATTAATAACTCTGATTGATACACCATTATCTTCTCCAGTCTCACTATATTTTATTGAATTTTCTTCAATTTCAATATTAATATAATTAGTTTTTTCAAAATAAACATCAGCACATTTTATCTCATCATTTCCTTGTTCAACTAATTTTAAACAGAAGTCGGCAATAGAGTAGATCTCTGAACTTTTCATTTAACTCAAACCTCCAACGGTTATATCTTCGATTCTTATATAAGGAGCTCCATCACATACTCTAATACGTTGCCCTCCTTTTCCACAAATTCCTACTGAGTAATTAAAAGACTTTTGATTTCCAATCGCAGATATTTTATTCAAAGCTTCAAGAATCATACCACTAAGAGAAACATCTCTCATTATCTCTTTTTTTTCTCCATTTTTTATCTTATATGAAATCCTGCATTTAAATTGAAAATTACCACTTGTAGGGTCAGTATATCCATATTGAAAATCCTCACATAAAATTCCATCTTTTGTCTCTTCTATAATATCCTCTACCTTCCAATCTCTTGGTTCTATATATGTAAAACTCATACGTACTTGAGGTCTCTCAGAACTTGTGGATGCCCTTCCATGTCCATTAGGAGGAACACCCATTCTCGAAGAAGTTTCTAAGTTATGTAAATAATTTCTAAGGATACCATTTTCAATAATTATGGTTTTTTGTGAAGGAATTCCCTCATCATCTACAAAATAACTGCCAAATAAATTATATGGCAAATTAAATTGTTCTGCCTGCCCCATTGAAGGATTATCTATAATAGTGACTTGTTCTGAGGCAACCTTATTTCCAATCATCCCTTTTAAGATACTTTCATCATTTAAAACTAAATCCGCTTCACATGCATGGCCAAATGCTTCATGGATAATTGTTCCAGTCAATTTAGGATCTGCAATAAGTGTCATTTTACCACCTACTGGCGATTTGGCATCTAATAATTCTACGGCCTCCTTAGCAGTTTTTTTACTTAAAGCTTTAGCTTTTTCAGTTTCTGCAATTTCATATCCTCCAACTCCCGCAACAGAATTGACTGAACTCTGTATTAAGCCATTTTTATTAGTGTAAACCATACAAAATAAACGTAAAAAGCATAAATCTTGAACGACATTGCTTCCAAGAGAATTTAAAAATAAAGTTTGAGAATGACCATCCATATAGAGAGTATGAGTATTCTTTACATATTTAGAATAGTTTCCAGCGATTTTTTCATGATTTTTAACAAGTTCTATTTTTTGATCGATATCTATATCTTCTAAATTCTTTTTTGTTTTGCTTTTATAATTGCCAATCAACGGTTCATTTTGGGTGATATTAAATTTGATTTTTGTTAAGGATTCTGATAATCTTGCTAATTTTATAGCTTTCTGTAAGCCTAACTTGATGGATTCTCTTTCAAGATCCTTCAATACAGAAAAACCCCATCCACCATTTTTAAAAGCTCTTATTCCACAATTAATAAGTTCAAAAGAAGATATTTCTTTACTTTTTTGATTAGTGAAATCTAAACTAGTTCCATTATTTATTTCTGTTCTGATGTCCCAATATTCTACTTTTTGCTTGGCAATCTCATGTAACTGGCTTACTAATGTTTCATCAATTTTTTTTAGATCGTCTGAAATTTCCATATTTCTTAATTGAGGTTAATTCTTTTTCACTATGTTAATTAATAGTGAATGCCATTATATCACCAAAAAAAGCAAAGAATAGCTTAAATATCTTTCCTTTTTCTTAATTTCTGCTTTTCAACTTCTTAACAATTAAGACTGCGTCCTCAAGCGAACAAAACTGTGAAAATTTTGTTGAATTCTTAAATAAAAAGGAGTGGTTGCATTTCCAACACTTTTTTGATTTAATAATTCTATTTGTATAAAACCATTCTCCACAATTATAACAGCGAAAAAAGAAAAATTTCTGTCCATTTACCATATAGAAGATTCATAGCATAAAAAATATTTTAACTTAGACCCGTTAAAGGGTTTTTTAATTTCTTATTTATAAAATATGTGCTTCATTGAATTTGATTAAATTATTTTATCTTAAATAAAATAAGATATATTTCATAGTGTTTCATTATTTTAATTAAGAATAAATAAAAAATAGTAAAAAAGATGGATCATAAATTTATTCATCCACTAGAAACACGATATCGAACTGATATGGCGAATTTTTTTACTGAAGAGACTAAATTAGAAAATTGGTTGAAGGTTGAAGCTGCATTAGCACAAATCCATGGAGAATTAGGAAATATTCCAAAAGATGCTGCAGATGAAATAGGTCAAAAGGCAAGTTTAAATTATGTAAAATTAGAAAGAGTAAAAAAAATTGACGAAGAGATTCATCATGATTTGATGGCTATGGTTAAGGCTTTAGCAGAGCAATGCAGAAATAATGCGGGAAAGTATGTTCACCTTGGAGCTACTAGCTATGATATAGAAGATACTGCTTCTGCTTTGCAATTAAAAGATGCCATTAATTACCTTTATAAATCTTTAGTAGAGTTATTAAAAATTTTGCTCTTTCTCGCAGAAGAAAAGAAAAATCTAATTTGTATAGGTAGAACTCATGGCCAACACGCAATACCAACTACTTATGGAATGAGATTTGGTATATGGGCTTATGAAATAGATGGTCATTTAGAAAGAGCTTCTGAAATTAGAAAAAGAATAACTTTTGGCAAGATGTCTGGTGCTGTTGGTACAATGGCTAGCTTTGGTGAAAAAGGAGTTGAAATACAAAATGCAGTAATGAAGAAACTTGGTTTAAATCCAGTACTTATTGCAAATCAGATAATACAAAGAGATAGACATGCTGAAGTCATTTTTTTAACGACGCTTATTGGTCAGACATTAGCAAAAATAGCAAGGGAAATTAGAATTTTACAAAGAAATGAAATTGGGGAAATGTTTGAACCTTTTAAGAGTACACAAGTAGGAAGTTCAACAATGCCTCACAAAAGGAATCCTCATAAATCAGAGAGAATTTGTAGTTTGGCTAGAATTTTAAAATCTAATATATTAGTTGCTTTAGATAACATTATTCTTGAGGATGAACGAGATATCACGAATTCTGCATCTGAAAGAATAATATTTGCTGAAAACTTCATATTATTAGATTATATGATAAAACAAATGAGCCAAAATCTAAAAGGATTAGAATTTGACGAAATAAAGATTGAAGAAAATCTTAATCTTACTAGAGGCGCTTGTCTTACTGAAAAAGTTATGGTTCAATTAGTTGGTAGAGGAATAGGAAGGCAAGAAGCTCATGAAATCTTAAGAAAAGCATCAATTAAAGCTCGAAAAGAAAAAATAAATATGAGTGATATTTTGACTGGAAACAAACAAATTATGGAAAAATTTTCAAAAGAAGAATTGGAGGACATTTTTGATCCACATAAATATATTGGTAAAGCTGTTGAACAAGTAGATAATTTAATAAAAGTTCTGAAGGCCAAATATAATTTTTAAATCTTGGTTTAAATGACAGAAAATAATAATTTATATAGTACTTTGGGGGTTTCATCAAAAAAGGAAGAAGTTCACAAGGCTCTGAAATCAATTGATAAAGGGTTATTCCCCGGAACTTTTTGCAGAATAGTAGAAGATATTGACAATAGGAAGGATTATTGTTCTATTTTTCATGCTGATGGAGCCGGTACAAAAGCTAGCTTAGCATATATGTATTATAAAGAAACAGGGGATATTTCTGTTTTTAAAGGCATAGTTAGAGATGCTATGGTAATGAATCTCGATGATATTTTGTGTGTGGGCGCAACAGGTAATATTTTCTTTACGAATAATTTAGGTCGAAATCGCCAATTAATAAATGGAGATATTATAGGAACGATAATTAAAGAATACTATGATTATAGTGAAAAATTAACATCTCTAGGTGTTAATGTAAAGATGTGTGGTGGAGAAACTGCTGATATTGGAGATATCGTAAAAACTGTAGTAGTTGATGCATCTGCTTTCACAACAATGAAAAGAGAAGATATCATTGATGCAAGCAATATCAAAACTGATGATGTAATAATTGGTTTAGCTAGTTATGGTAAAGCTTCTTATGAAGATGAGTATAATAGTGGTATTGGAAGTAATGGATTAACTTTAGCTAGACATGGTTTACTTTCACATATTTATTATAAAAAATATCCAGAATGTTATGATCAAAATCTTAATGAAAAATTTGTTTTCTTTGGTAAGTATAAATTAACAGATAATATTGATATACTTGATTTATCTATAGGAAGAGCTTTGTTATCACCAACAAGAACTTATGCTCCAATTATAAAAGAGGCAGTGGAAAAATATAGAAATGATATACATGGAATCATACATAACACAGGAGGAGGTCAAACTAAAATATTAAAATTTGGTAAGGGAATTAAATATATTAAAAATAACCTTTTCAGAATTCCAAAAATATTTGAATTAATTCAAAGATCTTCTGAAACTCAATGGAATGAGATGTTTAGTGTTTTCAATATGGGACATAGGATGGAAATTTTATGTCATGAATCTATAGCTTCAGAGATTATTAAAATCGCAAAAAATTATGAAATTGAGTCTAAGATTATCGGATATTGTGAGAAATCTCCCCAAAAAGAAAAGAATTCTTTAGAAATAAAATCAGAATTTGGGTCTTTCATTTATGATTAAGAAACTACTTAATTCTAGAATCTTTTAATAAGGTTATAATGATTAAATAACAAAATTTATAATTTTTTGATTCAATAATTTTTTATTCAATTCGGATTTGTGATATTCTATGACACGAATAGGTCAAAAAAGAAAGAAAGAAATTGCTGTTAAGCGATTTCGTTTTTTTACATATGAATTATTTTGGTTTTATCTTATTATATTTGGATTATTATTGATCCCATTCTTCTTAATTCCTCTCTATGTTGAGGAGACATCTATTCTATATGGTACACTATTTTATATGTTGAGAGCAATAGTATTATTAGTAGGAGCGCCTTTTGTGTTATATATTTTTAACTTTGTATTTGAACCTCAAAAAAAAGATTTAATTATAGAAGAAGATTTTTCCCCTGCAATTGCACATTTACAATTATATAAGATGACTAAAAAGAATTATAAATATCAAATCTTATATGGTATCTTGATTTTTTTCCTTGTCTTTTTGCCTATTGGCTTTTTTTCATATTTATTAATACCAGGAATGCTTGAATATCAAGCTATTACTGTTTCTTTCAAAACAACAAATATCTATCTTTTAGAAAACAATTATTTTCTATTTCTTATCTCTGTAATATTGATACAGTTTTCAGTAGCAATTTCTGAAGAAACAATCTTTAGAGGGGTAATAACTAAAAGAGGAAGTGAATTCTATTTTAAATACTCGGCTGTTATAATATCTGCTCTTTCTTGGGGTTTGGCCCATTTTGCTTATTTCCTAGATCCAATAAGTCGTCTTTATCCTTTCTGGTATCCTCTTTTTTGGTTTATAGAAGCTTTTTTCATTGGCATTATTCTTTCTTTGTTGGTAATAAGAAGAAAATGGTTATTTCCTGCTATAATTGCCCATACTTTAAACAATATTGTCTCAGCTCATGCTATTTGGAGTACTTTACAAGGTAATGATTTTACATTAGTAGGTCTTTATCTATACTGTCCTTTACTAATTATTGGATGCCTATTATTTGTGTTGTATTTTTCTCATATAAAGGAAGGTTTTTCAATTGGGTTAAAAATGCTTAAATCTTATTTTAAACGGGATAATACTATAGAAAAGACAACAGGAGATTCAGTTTTCCGTGTCTTTTTTGACATTATAATGGCACTAATAATTTTCACAATAGGGTTAATAGTGATGATATAAAAAAGAGTTAAATCAATGAAGCTGGGAATAATTTCTGACACACATATTACAAAAGAACATCAAAAAGATAAAGTATCTTTTTTATTAAGTCAACTTAAACAAATATTTAAGGATGTTGATGAAATTGTCCATGCTGGAGATGTGTGTGAAAAATTTTTTTTGGATGAATTAAAGAAGATCGCACCAACTAGATGTGTTAAAGGAAATCTCGATAACATTAATAATTTAGAGCCTTTTATTGAATTTTCTGTAGGACAATATAAAATTGGAGTAATTCATTTGCTCCCAGAAAATGTCGAGGAATTTGCTAGAAAACATGACCTACGAATTCTTATTTTCGGTCATACTCATCAACCTCTGATTAAAGGAACAGATTACAATCTCCTTCTTTTGAATCCAGGATCACCAACTCAGCCAAAAGCGCCTCAGCAAAAACCCGGATTTATGAAACCACTTGCAAGGTCAACAGTGATTACTTTAAATATTGATGAGAATGATATTTTATCGACATTTATTATTACTTTAAGAAATTGAATAGATTTTGACTTATACTTACTTTAAAACATAATTTTTGTAAATCGATTCAAGTTTTAGTGAAGAAACGATATTTAGCAAGTAGTATAAATTCCTTACTGAATAATTTTAAATACGATATAACTCATATTAATAATACATGGAAATTTTATGTAAGCCTATTTGTATAAAATAATATGTATATATAAAATATAAAACCTTAATTTAAGATAGGATTTAAAATAGCCATATTGAGAGTGTGTAAATTTGGTCAGTAGACTTGAATTAGTCCTTAAAGAACTTAATGAAAATGGGAATTTTCGAGCGTCACTTTTTGCAACATCAACTGGCCTCGTATTAGCTTCTCAAAAAGAAGAAAAGATCGATGAACGTGTAGTAGCTGCTATGGGATCCCTACTAAGTGATTCAGCCTACAAAGCTGCAGAAGAATTAGGACTTTCTGAAATACAAAGTATGAAAATTAAATATAAAGAAGATTTCATAATGATGAGAAATATCATAATGCCTGATAACAAGAATCAATTCCTTTTAGCCATTCTATCAAAAGCTCCTGAAAGTGAAGATGTAGAAAGATATTTTGACCAACTTCTTAATTGGGCAGTAGATAATTCACGAACCGATTTGGAAAAGCTTTCAAGTTTATAATCCTATTTTTCTGGCTTTTTATTGTTCTAGTTCTCAGTTTCCATTTTTAAATTATAAACAGCAAGCTCAAAAAGCATAATGGAAAATTATATTCACAATAAAGGCCGTTTATATTTCCGAGCATGGTAGTTTAGATAACATTTTAGTAGTGGAGGTTGATGATTTAAGAATAAATCCCCATGAGGTCTTTATTGAGACTTAAAAAATCTAAATCAAAGAATCATAAAATTTCAAGATTTCAGTGGCTATTTGTAGTTCATAACCCCAGTAAAAATGATCTGCTCCAGTAATTATCTTTCTAACTTTTGGTTTCATATAATAATTGAAATGTTCTTCAAAATTTTCATATCTAGCAACTGTGTCCTTATCACCTTGGATGAATAATTTTGGTTTATCAGATTGAGACAATGTTTTATATCTAAAATCTACAAAATCCCAAGGATATGAAATGGAAATATAACCTATAATTTTATCTGAGTAGTTTATAGTTGAAGACCCTATAGCGGCACCATAAGAATAACCACAAATTATAATCTTTCCATGATTTTTCTCATTTATTAAAAATTCAATACATTTTTGTACATCCTCTAATTCTCCGGTTCCATCAGAATGAATTCCAGTTGATCTTCCTACTCCTCTGAAATTAAACCTTAAACTAGAAATGTCATTTTCAACCAATTCATCAAAAACTCCAGTTACAACATTATTATACATATTCCCTCCATATTGCGGATGGGGATGGCATATTAATACTACTGGATTTTTTACATTTCTTTTTGATAGGAAGTATTCTGCTTCAAGTTTTATGTTATTATTTTTAATAAATAATTTTTCTTTTTCTACCATAATTTTAATTAATTTTTTAACTATAATAATAATACTATACAAGGGTTTGCGAAATATGAGCTATAATAAAATTGTTATTGAACAGAAAATTAGAGATTTTTTGCAAGAAGATTGTATGTTTATTGATGTAAGTTCTAAAATAATACCAGAGAAAGCAAAATCTTCAGCTAAAATCATCTCTAAAAGCCTTGGATATATTTCAGGATTAGAAGAATTAAAAATTTTATATGATATTTTGAATGTCTCTACCAATTTTCGGAAAAAAGATGGTGAAGAAGTTAACAAAGGTGATATTCTGGTAGAATTAGAAGGATATGCAAGAGATATTCTATTGGGGGAAAGAACAGGATTAAACTTAATTACTCATATGAGTGCAATAACAACAACAGCCAAAAAGTATTTCAAAATTGTTAGAGATTCTGGTAAAAATGTTAAAATTGCCTGTACTCGTAAAACCACTCCCGGTATTAGAATATTTGAGAAAAAAGCTGCTGAATTAGGATCCATTGATACTCATAGATTTTCTCTCGATGATATGGTACTTTTGAAGGATACTCATTTAAAATATTATAATGGAGAAATTGAAAAATTATTATATGATATTAAACAATTAAATAGTTTTTCAAAAAAAATTGAGATAGAAATCGAAAAAGTTGAAGATGTTTTAATTGCTGCTAAGAACGGTGCGGATATTCTAATGTTAGATAATATGGATCCTGATCAAGTTGAAGATGCTATTAATTCTTTAAAAGAAAATAATCTAAGGGATAAAGTAATAGTCGAGGTTTCTGGTGGAATAACTCAAGATAATATTATAGATTATTTGTTATCAGAACCAGATGTTATTAGCTTAAGTTTAATTACTCAATTTCCTTCCGAACAAGTGGATTTTTCACTTCGGTTTGATTAGCTAAATTGTTTAATCAATAACAATTTCACGGATTGTACAAATTACATCTTTTATTTTTGCTAATTCTTTATAGAGATCCTTAATAGTATAGAATTCTCCAACAACTAAGAGTAACTCAATTTTTTTTTCTGCTATACGCCAATCTGTTATAGTTTTTATGATAATATGAAATTTTGAGTATAATTCAGTTATTTGGTCAATAATTAACTCTTTAAATGGATAAACTAGACTTATTGTCATAATCAATATGTCATTGTCTAAATTTTCATATTTTTCATGTTTTTCGATAAAGTTAAATATTGAATCTCTTAAAGCTTCACTTTTAGAAGTAAAACCACTTAATTTTCTTACTTTTTCAAATCTTTCTAACAAATCATCACTAATTTGTAGAGATATTATTGGCATTTTGATTCCATGAATTCTAATAAAAATTAAGATTATATTATAAAAACTTCTTTATATAATTAATACTTTGATTTAATGATTTCTCAGATGATAATTCAATAATAATTGGTCCCATATAGCTATAGTTTTTAAATACCTTAAAAATTTCATTAAAATCTATCTTTCCCGAGCCTATAGGAGGATGTGTATCAGAATTTTTACTGAAATTATCAACAATATGCACGTTTTTTATAATGTGATGAAATTTAGCCCATAAATTATCCACATTTCCATCACATGTATAAAAATGACTAGTATCGAAAGTAAAAAAGAGATCATTCCGACCAATAAAGCCGTAAACCTCATTAATATTGAAATTGTCAGTCATAATGTGGTAATCTTGAGGCATGTTTTCTAAACATACTTGCACTTTTTGCTTATTCGTATAATCCAATAATATATGAATTGCACTTTTTAATTGTTCCTTATTTTGTTCTCTAATTGAGTCCAACATAAAATTAGCTAATCCAGGATGGATTGTGATAATTCTAGCATCTATTTGATAACAAAAATTGATTGCTTCAATATATGACTCAATTGATGCCTTGAATATACGACTATTATAAGAACAAAGGCTTAAATCAATATAGGGCGCATGTACTTGTTTTTTTATCGAATAAGTATTTATTAAATTAATATAATTTTGCTTATATTCATCACTTAATACGTTAGGTGGTTCTGCTACTAATTCTACGATTTTAATTCTATTTTCTTCCGCAAAATTTAGGCATTGCTCTGTTGCTTTAAATTGTAAATCTATGGCATCTTTAAATTGAGCTGTGCGAGCTATGTCAATAATATGCCCTAAATTACTTATACCAAGTTCCATAAATTTCACATCATCACAACTAATAATTTATTTGTTTGTTCGCATATTTCGAGGGTAGTTTGCAAAAAGACTATTAAAAATCTTTTCAAATCGCTCAAGATATTCTTCAGGGATAAGATTTGGTTTTCCTATTTGTAAAGCACCCCAATACATTTTTGCTAGCTTTTCTACTAGTTCAGCAAATTTAACAGCATGATCCAATGACTTTCCACAAACAATAACCCCATGGTTCGCTAATAATGCAGCATTTTTGATACCTAGAGCTTTAAGAGCTACTTCTCCAATCTCTCCTGTTTGAGCTTTTCCAAATTCAGAAAGATCAACTGAACCCCCCAAAAATGCGTACATCTCTTCCATTATAATTGGAATGCCTTTCCCTACGATTGAAAGCATTGTTGCAAATGGTGAATGAGTATGAATTACTGCTTGCACTTTTGGTCTTGATTTGTAAATGGCAATATGCATTTTTGCTTCTGTTGAAGGTAATTTTCCAGTACTAAGAGCAGTTCCCTCGAAATCAAGATGCACTATTTCATCTTTTTTCAGCGTATCATATTGATTGAATGAAGGAGTGATAAAGAATTCTTCTTTTTTTCCATTTCTCATGCTAACATTCCCTTCTCCAGCTTCTACTAATCCTTTTGAGAAAATAGCTTTTGCTCCCCTAACTACTTCAACCCTTATTTGATCTTCTTTATTTAATGCCATAAATAAAATAATAAAAATTCAATTAAAAATGTATTTTGAAATTTTTATTCTGTAATAAACCTATAAAACTAATAAAGTGTCTATTTCCATTTATCCTTGTAAGTCTATTCTTTTAAATACTTATGTTAAATATCATATTTATTCATGATAATATAAAATTTCTTACTTTCCTCTACTAAATAATGAACCGGCTTATTTTACACTGTGATCTTGATTGTTTTTTTGCAGCTGTTGAAATTAGAGATAACCCCCCATATAAAGATAAACCGGTTATCATAGGAGCAGATCCAAAAGAAGGGAAAGGAAGGGGTGTTATAGCAACTTGTAATTATGAAGCAAGAAAATTTGGATTACATTCAGCTATGCCTATATCGCAAGCTTACAAGAGATGTCCTCATGGAATTTATTTAAAACCTAATGGTAAAAAATATTATAAAGTGTCAAAGCAAGTAATGCAGATTCTTGAGAGTTATAGCGATGAATTTCAGAGAGTAGGATCTGATGAGGCATATTTAGAATTAACAGGAAAAGCTAAAAATTATAATGAAGCTGTAAGAATTGCAAAAAAGATTCAAGAAGAAGTTTTAGATAAGATTGGGATTACCATTTCAATAGGTATTGCACCTACAAAATCTTTAGCTAAAATTGCTTCTGATGAAAATAAACCTAATGGTGTCACCGTCGTAGAACCTGAAAATATTCATCACTTTTTAAAAAATATGGATATAACTCGTATACCAGGCATTGGAAAGAAAACTAAAATATATTACTACAAAAAAGGAATAAAAAAGGTAGAAGATATCATTAATACTACATTACCTAATATGATTGAATTATTTGGAAAACATGGTAGATGGATCTGGAAGGTGGTTAACGGCTTAGATAATCGGAAAGTAAAAGAATTTCATGAAGAAAGGAAATCCATCAGCGCCGAAAGAACATTTTATACAGATACAGATAACTTTAATGAAATATTATCACAAATTAACGAAATTAATAAGAAACTTCATAAATCAATTTTAAAGCACCACATAACATATAAAACTGTTACTCTAAAGGTAAGGTTTGAAGGGTTTCAAACTTACACTCGTTCAAAAACCCTTCCTTATCATATTCAAGATGAAAGAAATGTATTAAATATTATTTTACAATTATTTGCCGAATTCTCAAATTATAAAAAAAAAGTCAGGCTTATAGGAATTAAATTGTCAAATTTAGAGAAAAATCAAAAAGCTCGACAAACAAGTCTATTAACTTATGCGCTTATTTGAGTTCATATATTATTTTGAGGGTTGTTCTGGTATAATTCCACTATTTTCTCATGTAGAATACCATTTGAAGCAATAATTCCAGGAGCTGTCCATAAGCATTTTTCTTTTTTAAAATTTAACTTTCTGCCATTCAGATCTGTTACAATACCTCCTGCTTCTTTTACAATCAAATCTCCTGGCATAAAATCCCATGTAAATGAATGTAATAGATCTAAGGGCTTTAAGTAAAGATCAGCAATTCCTTCCGCAACCATGCAGAATTTTGCCATACTATCAAGTTGAATGAAGTTCTTTATACCGATTTTTTTTGCGAAATTGAGAACCCATGGCTTATCATAATGTAATGAATGACATAAACGAAGATTCTCTATTCTCTCATTTGAACTTACTCTAATCGATGTAAAATTCTTAGTATTATATGATACTTGAGCTCCTTGGCCTTCCTCTGCGGTAAAAATAGCTAATGGTTTTTCATTATAATTTGGCACTGCTATAGCACACACTTTAGGAATTGATTTTACCATAAAGCCAATACCAACCGCATAAGATAATCCCTTTTGATATCCAATAGTCCCATCAATGGGATCTATCGTCCATTGACGTTCAGATGTTTTGCCTCGAAATCTAATATGTTCCTTTAAATTTTTTATTTTTTGTAATTCTAAATCATTAAAACATTGATTCATCAGATCTTCCGCTCTAGTATTTATAAAATCAATATTCTCTTCTTCTGCTATAATTTCATCATTAGGATAGTAATCTTTTAACTTAGATATTACATATATTTGAACAGCGAAATCTGCCAATGTTACTGGCGATTCATCCGATTTTGAAAAAGATTCGAATCCTTTTTTTCTAAACCATTCAGTTATTAATGATGCTTTTCTAACAATACTGATAGCGATTTTTAATTCTTTATTATAGCATGACATAATTTGTTTTATAACTTAATTCAATCTTAAATTTTTTTCTACTTTTCTTTAAGAATTTAACGAATTATTGCTTTTATTTCGAATAGATAATTTTCTAATGACATTGAGGATGTTTTCACAAGTTCCATATTATCTGTCTTTCTTATCAGTTCTGATTCAAAATTATATTCATCTATAAGCCATAGTAATTTATACATTTCAATTTTTTTCTTAAAATCATTATCTATCCTATAAAACTTTGAATACGCATCATAAAACGAGCTATAAAATGAGGGATTGTTTAATGGCTTCAAAACAAAATAGTCAATTTTAATGAAATCTTGAGCTCGATTACCAATACACCAATTATCAAAATCTACAATACCATTAATTTTTATGATTCCTAAATCCTCTTTTACAATAATATTTTGACTTTTAAAATCATTATGTAAAAGAACGTATTCTTTTTCTTCCTCAATTAATGATTTATTATCTCTATAATAAACCCTAATACCATCGCAGACATCTAATTTATTTTTTTTTGCTTCTTGAAGACTTTGCTCAAATTCAGATGTAAAAAAGTCTGAATAGGAATTTTTAGGTTTTATACCAATATCGCTAATATTTTTGTAAAATGAGTCAAATTTGATCGTATGTAAACTTCCTAAATGTTCACCTAATTTACTGAATAAATCTAGAAATTTTTTTGCATACAAATTCTTTGCTTCACTGATATAACGATTTAGAACTTGAAATAAAGGTTTCCCTCGGATGTATTCATTTACCGAGTAAATATAAGGAACTATTTGTTTAGTCTCATCATAATAAATTAAATTACATACAGGAATAATTGGAGCTTTTTCTTTGTTGAAGATATATGATCCCATTTTAGTATTTATGATTTGTTTTACTTTCTGTCTTAAATCAATGTCGTCAGAATTCAATTTTTTATCCAAAAATGGGTATAGTAGTTTTTCTTTAATTAAATCTTCAATTTGGAAAGATTGACCGGTACGAAATCTGAATACTAACTGATTATTCTCAAAATTTATCCTATATAATGTATTAATATCAGCTATATAGGGCCCTTTAATTTTTTTTACTTTACCTTGTTCAACTAAAATATCAACATTCGAAAATCTTTTAATTATCTCATCAAATCGATAAAGATCATTTTTACCTAGAAAATATAATCGATAAATTTGTTTATTATTTAGTAAGAAATTCACAGTAGCTTCGATTCTACCCTTACTGATTGGATCAATCTGAGTTATCAATTCATTATAAAAATTATTTATATTAGAATTAATTCTTGATATTGAGTCTTTATAGAGGTGGAGAAAAGCATATTTCAAACCTATTTGCTCATTAACTTCATTAGTTCTAACTTCATATATTTTTTTTCTTATATCATTTATTTGCTCTTGGAATTGTAAAATTTCTAAAATATTATCTTCTATCGCAAATTTATATAATTTCGAGCATAAATTAACTAGGTTACTAAGACTTGAGAGAATTCCACCGTATTTTCTCATTTCTGATGGAATAAGTTGAATAAATGTTTGATAATTTTCTTCCATTCCACAAATTACAGAAAAATTTTCATTCAAATTTTGAATGTAAGCTTTACAATTTTTAATATTGTAAAAAGAATCTATTATTCCATTCAAATTTGGAAATTCCATCATAGTTTTTAGTAAACTTGGTTCAATCTCATTTCCTGCAAATAATTGTGGATTATTTATCACATATATCTGATTTCTAGAGGTAATGGAACTTAAGATATTTTCAAAATAAGATTCCATTAAGATTTGCTCATCTAGGGGAGGAGATATCAAAAAATTAAGCTCTTCAAATTTTTTTCCCAAATTTTCAATCTGCTCTATTATAACATCAATTTGATCACTATAGACTCCCACTATAATAGGAATTTTTTTCTTTGTAAGATTAAATACTAAATCTATCAATTTTATTTTCTCTGTTATAGCAAATTGATTCATTTCTCCGACCTTACCAAAAAGAAGTAAAGATTTTGCGTCATTTGTTAGAATGTGTTGAATAAGAAGTGAATTAAGATTTTCAATGATTTCAAAGTCTTGATTATGAAATGTCAGAGTATTACAAATCACACCATTTATTTTTGGTATTCTTATCTCCTCAGTATTAAGTAAGACCCTAAATTGAATTTCTATTATATTTTATGAATAATATTCTTTATGTATTTATATGATTCTTGACTTAAAATTTTATAATTGCTTTAATAATGATCATGTATCATATTTAAATCTAAAAAAATTTTATTTAAAGGTGGGGTTAAGATTTTTTGTAAAATTGATAATGTTAGTATCCCACTAGTTTCTGTGGGAACTTCTCCGTTCATTGGAGCGGGGCAATTTGGATATAAAGCATTTGAATGGCGTTCGAAGTTTTTAAATAATCCAAAAGCAATGTTAGAGATTTTAGAGGCAAGTTATGCAAAGGGTGCTCGCGGGATTGAGGTAATCCCTTATGGAAAAATCATGGAAGCCGCAAAGATAATGAGTGAAACTTATGACGATTTTGTGATAACAGGATCTACATATCCAGGGGAAGATCCTAAGATTAAGATATTAGTCGAAAATGGATCAAAATTAATATTTGTTCATGGGATGATTTCTGACAATAAGGGAAAAGACTTATTTAAGCTATTAAATGAAATTTCTAGCTATGGAATAATACCAGGAATTGCAACGCATGATCCAATCCCCACTATTAAATATTGCATGGAAAATTCTTTAAATGTAAGAGCATTCCTTTTACCCTTCAATAAAAGTGGATTTTTAATGGGAAACGTTAAAGAATTAGAAGATATCGTTGATAATACAAAAAAATCTTTTTTTATTGGGATGAAAACCCTTGCAGCCGGAGAAATTAAACCAAAATTAGCCTTTCAGTATATTGCCAATCATAATATATGTGCTGTAACAATTGGAATGGTTACAGTGCAACAAGCAGAGGAATCAACTAGAATTGCGTTAAAAGCATTAAATAAAAATTTTAAATAGAAAAATAAAATGAATCTAAATTTTTTTAGAATCTTTAAAGATTTCAAATATATCCAATTCATAGTCGATTGTATCTTCAGGTAATAAATTTGGCTCTTTAATAAGTTTTGCTAAATAATAGATCTTTGCCCCTCTTTCTAAATATTTTAAAACCGTATATGCACCATCTAAATGACTACCACAGCATAAATTTCCATGATTTGCCAGTAAAACTGCATTTCTTTCTTCTAATGCATTCAATACTCCTTCTGCTAATTCTTCAGAGCCGGCTTCACTGTATTCAGCACATAATACTTCACCACCAATGTAAGGAACAAATTCCTCAAATATGGGTGGAATTGTCATATTCAACGCACTAAGGACAGTAGAATAAATACTATGTGCATGTATAATGGCATTCACATCTTCTCTTTCATGATATATACTTAGATGCATTTTTTTCTCAACAGAAGGATTCCTATTTCCTTCAATAACCTTCCCTTCCAAATCGATAGTGAGAATATCTTCGGGTGTCATTTCTTCATAACGAACATTACTGGGTGTTATCAATACAAATTCTTTGTCATTATCTTTTACTCTTAGACTAACATTTCCTGCAGAACCGATTACATGTTTTTCCTCTAATAATTTTTTACATAAATCTACTATTTCTTTTCTTAAATTTTCAATTTTGTCATACTTTGAAGAGGTGTCTTTTATTTTTTCCTGAAATATTTCAGGGTTCATAATATATTTAGGTTTTTCACCCTTTAACCATGCAGTGATATCATTTACAATAATTACAGATTGCCTTTTAATTACTTCCTCAGTATTCCCACCAATATGAGGAGTAACTATAGCGTTTTTTAATTCAATAAATTCATTATCTTCATCAATAGGCTCAAGAGGAAATACATCTAAGGCAGCACCTCCTATTTTTTCCTCTTCTAAAGCTTTGTGTAAAGCATTATAATCAATTATACTCCCTTTTGAAGTATTAATTAAAAAAGCTGTTTTTTTCATCTTTAAAATTCGTTCTTCATTTATCAGATTCTCATTTTCATCGGTTGCTGTAGCATGTATTGTAATGAAGTCAGATTCTTTCATTAACTGATCAATTTCAGCTTTTTTACCATATTCTTTAGCTATAATTTCATCGATAAATGGATCATAAATTAGAAAATTAACTTCAAAAGGTTTAAGTCGATTAACAACTCTTCTACCAATTTGTCCTAAACCTATTATTCCAATTGTTTTTCCTTTTAACTCAATACCTTGGAATTTATTTAAATAGTCTACATAATCTTCAAATTCTATTATTTCAAATTCATCTGAATGAATTATTCTATCGGCATTATGTAATTTTCGGGCTAACATTAACATTAATCCTATGGTCAATTCTGCTACAGCATCAACATTTCTAAGTGGTGTATAAAGAACTGGAATATTATTTTTTGTTGCAGCTTTTAAGTTGACATTAAATGGATCACCTCTACAGGATACAATAAGTTTTAAATCAGTAGCTGCAAATAGGTCTTCCTTCTTTAAATCATCTGCTTCAGTTATAAAAACATCATATCCGCTAAGTTTTTCAACAAGTTCTTTTACATCAAAGTATATAATCCCTGTTTCTCTCCATGGTTCATAAGTTATTTCCATTAAATTTTCTAACTCATTCAAACTTTCTTTTGTGATATTTGCTGTTATTAATGCTTTCATTATAACATCTCTTTTGAATTATTATAATTGCAATAATAAATAATATAATAGAAATAAATGATAAATTAAAAAAAACTTATTTAAAACATTAAGCTTCGAAGTTTCATTAAGCTTCTCAAATTTCCTTCTATTACTTTTATTTTCCCATCAGAATACGCTTTAACTGCACCAAGGTCCTTATTAAATAAATCAATCATTACTTGTTCTCCGGTAAATTCGATTTTTACAGGGGCTGTATCATCTCCAATGTTTTCTTTAACTTCAATTCCCTCATCATTGTTAATGAGAAGTAGTGCTTTTCTCTCTGTATCTTGAAATTTTATTTGGATAGGATCATCATATTTAACTAATTTTTTTCTTATCTTTTCATTATTATTATATCGATTCTTTATTTCTTCTAAACATTCTTCAATTTTCATGAATTGTGTCATTTAATTTCACGTTTTCACTTTTTAGGTTAAACTAAATTTAATAATATTATTGCTTATTATTAAAAAATAATAAAATGTAATAAATTATCCCTATAATAGCTCTAAAAACAATTTTATTAATGGAAAAAAATTTTGAATGATAAAAATAATTTTTAATTGATCTAAATTCATATACTAATAAAGAATTCAAATAATTGTTTTAAAATCTGTAAAATGTTTTGATTATTTTTGAGAATTAACGATTTTTTTTTTGAATTTTCAAATGAAGGTCGATTTGAAGTTTTCAAAAGTTTATATAAAGAAAAAAAAAGACACAGCCAATTAGAAAAGGAATTGGATATTCGAGGGTCAGAGATTTCCCGACACCTAAAGAGGCTTATAGAAAGAAGGTTGGTAGAAAAGACAATGAATAATAAATATACTATTACTAACATAGGGAAGATCTTTTTAGATGTATTAGAACTCTTCGAGATTTCTTTAAAATACGAGGTATTTTTGAATAACCATAATATTGATATTTTCCCACTGAATTTAATTCTACAGTTAGGAAATCTAAAAACTATAAAAATCAACAGTGGAACAATGCAAAATATAGAATTATGGTCCGAGATGATTAAGAAATCTGAAAAATATATTTTGGCAATCTCAGATCAATTCCAAGATTCAATTTTACCGGCAGTAGAGAGAAAAATTAATAATTTATCCATTGATATAAGAGCAGTTGTAGATAAAAATGTCTTAATGTCAAAAGGATATGAAAAACTTCAAGATCGTCATGCTTTTTATCAAAAAGTAAATATTTCTAAAAATATTCGAATGTTAAAGCAAATAGAAGTCTCACTTTTGGTTACTGACAAAGGAGCTATACTATTTTTAAGTAAAGAAGGAAAAATAGATTATAGTGAATGTTTATTTGATGAAAATGAGACTTTTATTCAATGGTCAAAAGAATTTTTTGATTCATATTGGCAAAAAGGAGTTAGTATAAACTCTATTATCAGAAAAAAATGATGTGAGAACTTGAAAAGTTTTTTTCATAAATCACTAATTTTATTCTTCAAGTTTTTCCATTCTCTGAATATTTTTTTGTATTTACTTGAAATCTCATCATCAATTGTGAATTTCTTGAATTTTATAAGTTCATCTAGAATCTTTTTATAATCTTGATATAAAGCCAAACCTATTAATGTATTCATTGCACAGCCAATAAAAGCTGAATCTTCACATTGAGGAACTCTAATATCTTGATTGAGTACATTAACCAAAATTTTGCAAAACTCGTGAGATTTAGCCATTCCACCGGCAGAGTATAAATTCACCTCAAAATTTGAGAACTTTTTGAGTTCTATATAATTTTCATTAATTCCAAAACATATATTTTCAATCACACTTTGAGCTAAATTTGCGATTCTAGGGAGAGACTCAGTAATTAGGGTAGGTGGGGGAAATACAAATACACCCCTTTTAAGGGAAGTTTGATCTTTTATATTCATAAACTCTGGACCTAAGAAAGCAAATGTAGAATCTGAGCCTGGTTCAACTTCCCTTAAGTAAGTATCAATAAGCTCATCTTTATTGTTTATTTTATCAGATAAAATATTATTTTTTAACCAATCATAGACAATCCCAGTATTTCCTGAATTTGCTTCAATTAACCACTTTCCTTTGATAGAATGAAAAGTTGTCCAAAAATTATAATTACGATCTAAAATAGGCTTATTTACAACTAGATGTACTGGAGCTGTAGTACCTAAACTTATTCCAATATTTCCATCTTCTATAACACCCATTCCTATCAAAGTTGCTTGTGTATCTCCCCCTGTTTTAATTACTGGAATTGAATTTTGTTTTATATTAAAATATTGTACTAATTCTGGAGTTAATTCTCCAGCGATAGCCCCCGAATCTAAAATTTCAGGGAATAGGTCAGGGTTAATATCAAAAGCTTCAATGATCTCTAAACTCCAATTTGCTTTTTTAATATCGAGAAATTGCGATTCTCCTGCAGATGATAAATCGGAACATACTTCTCCAGTAAGTTTATTAACAATCCAATCATCTAACATTAAAACCTTATCAATTTTGTCATATAATTTTTCTTCTTCTTTAAACCATAAAAGACGGGAGAGACAAAATAATATTGATGGACTATGACCTGTAATTTGAAATAATTCTTCTTCTGAAAATTCATCCTCGATTAAATATGCACTATCTATACCGCGTACATCTGTATTTGGACCTCCATATATTGCTTCTCCTTTCTTGTCTATAAAAACAACAGCCATTCTCTGAGCACACGAAGAAATTCCAATTATGTTTGAATTTTTTGTTCTATGTGTCAATAATTGAGAGATAAGAAGTTTCAATTTATACCACATATCATCCATATCAAATCTTTTCGCAAATCCATCAACATCTTCATTAATGATCTTCAAATCTTGACTTAGAGAGGATTTTAGCTTTAGAGTATCAGATACTAAGCCTGCTTTAATTTTATTCGATGAAACATCGATTGTTAAAATAAAATCTTCTGAAGTAGTCATTTTGGAGATTTTCTTATTTAGTAATAAACTTTTTTATAGAATAATTATTGCTTTCTTTTTAAATAGATTTTCTTTTACATTACAAAATATTCTAATAATTTTTGATTTTATCCGAAATTCTATATTTATTCAAATCAGATACTTTCTTACTACTTCACCACGTGGTTCTTTTTCTTCGAAAAGAATGGCTTGAAAGGAATAAATATTGGTACTTTTTTCTTTCCATGCGTCGCTATCAAGCCAAGCTTTTGAACAAGTTTGAGAAAGAAAGGTTATAACATCCCAATTTCTCCCATGATCTACAGGAACTTGAGGTAGAAGTAAGCCTCTTCTCATCCCTTTTTCAGCAATAAGTCCATCTCTTCCAATAACTATCTTATCAAGATATTCCTTCGGATCATCTACTTTAACCAATTTTGGAGGCGTTAAAATTGAAAGTTCTATTACAATGTTATCCATTTCTTCAAGCGATACTGAAGGAAATCGTGGATCCTCTAAGGCTGAGCTAATTGAGACCTTATGAATCACATCATATAAAGCATAAGTAGGTTCTATATATCCAATACAACCTCTAAGTGGGTTGCCAATAACGTTATATTTATTTAGCGTAACAAAAGCACCGTATTTCTCCGAGAATTTTTCTTTTATTTTATCTGGAATGGGCATACGCTTGTTATCTTTTAAATAGAATTCAATATTTTCCCGAGTGAATTTTATTAAGATTTTACCTTCTTCTAAGCTAAATTCATGTTCATTTGGCATTTTAATATCCCATTAATCATCTATTTTATGTATTATTATATCGTTTAGACATTTATACTTTATAACATCTTCTTGATAATTTTTCCATGTGGAAGAGAATTTTCAGTATTAATTTCAAATCCTCTTAAAAATACTTTCCAAATTTTAACATTTGTACTAAAATTTTCATATGGAGAAAATTTGGCTTTTGTTCTAAAATTCTGGGTATTAATCGTATATTCTTTAACTTTATCAACAATAAACAAATCAGCGTCATATCCTACTTTAATAAAACCTTTTTTTCTAAGATTGAACAATTTAGCAGGATTTTCGGAAGTTGCTTCGACAAACCTTGCTAATGGTAGTTGGAAATCAAAGACTTTTTTGAGCATTAATAATGGATAAGTTTCAAATCCGGGGAATCCAGAGGGTGCATTGAAATATTGGTTAGCTTTTTCATCTAATCTGTGTGGTGCATGGTCAGTTCCTATTAAATTAATATTACCTTCCCTTAACTCATTGAATAGAAATTTAGGATGTTCTTCCCCTCTTAAAGGAGGTAATACTTTACCAAAATTATCATTACTTAATTTAATTTTATTGGACAGAAGTAAATGATGCGGAGTTACTTCAAAACTTATTTTTAAATTTTCATTTGAAATAGTTGCTTTTTTAATTATTAAATAACTTTGAATACAACTTACATGACAAAAGTGGACTATTGGATAATTTCTTAGATTTAACCGATTAATAGTAACATATTCTTTATAATTTTCGATAACAAAATTGACATATTTTTCTTCAGAGCTAACTGAATCAAATTTATTATGGTAATCTAAAATAGTTCCACTCCATGAATCAAATTCTTGTTTAATCTGATCTTCCTGTTCTTCAGATAATGGATAGGAAGCATGTATGAAAATAGGAATTTGAAATTTGGAGGAGATATCTAGAATTTTTT
>JBHLLJ010000024.1:0-29565 GCA_048885705.1 Candidatus Hermodarchaeota archaeon
CTTCGCTATTGTATCCTCATCTGCAGTTAAAAAATCTACAAAATTTGAAGGTATTACAAATTTTATATCGGATTTAGGTAGTACGTCTTTAGGACCGGCTATATATAGCATATCCATCATCACAAAAACTTTTGCTTTTGTCATAGTTAACGAATGCAAAAGTTCCATTGGTCTGTAAGTAGGATTAATACCTTGTGCAATGGCACCAATATATTGACAACCTAAGTAAGCAACAACGAAATTGATCGAATTTGGAAGATCAATTGCCACAACATCGCCTTTTCTTATCCCTAAGTTTTTATAGAGAAAAGTCCCAAATCGTTTTGCATACTCAAATATAGTTTTTAGTTTTACGCGTTCTATATATGGACCGTACACGAAAATACAACTATTATTGTCCCGTGTCTTATATAAATCAGCAACGTGCTGAAAATATTCCCACATTGGTAAAATTTTCACATCTTCAACATCCTTTAACTGTTTTGGTACACCTTCAGGCCAATAACCTCCTTCTTCCGGAGGTATAAACCAAACCTTATTCTCATCAACCAAAAATTCTGGATCATTTAAACTCGGCATAATAAATTCACTTTTTTTTCAATTATGATATTTTTGTATAATTTGAGGTAAAATCTTATTTATTATATTATGATTGATTTCTTATTATATAATAATTTAACTTGAGTAGTCTATAAGAATTAGAAATGAAAAAAGAAGATTAAAAAAGTTCTTATCTAGGAGATTTGAGTTCTTTTTTTAATAGTCTTTCTTCTCTTATAGAAATAATATAGATTGATAACAATTAGAAAATTTTAGACATAATTACCATGAAATTTAAAGCCAAACTAAAAGGATACTTAAAAGAAACATTAAATGAAGAAGAACTCTCACTACTTCCACGCGGCTTCCAAACTTTAGGAAACATTATAATCCTTAAGTTAAGTCAGAAATTGTACGACAAAGAAGTTTACATTGCTAAAGCATTCCTAGAATTACTACCAAGAGTAAAATCAGTTTATGTAAATCGAGGTAAAATAGTAGGAGCTTTTAGAGAACCAGAAAAAATTGAATTGATAGGAGGAAAAGATAATCCTATCGTAGAGCATAAAGAGCATGATGTAATTTATAAGTTTGATATAACTAAAATTATGTTTAGTAAAGGTAATATAAATGAAAGAAAGTATCTTGCATCACTCGTAAAAAGTGGAGAAGTTATTGTAGACATGTTTGCAGGAATAGGATACTTTTCACTACCGATTGCGAAACATTCTTCAGTAGAAAAAATTTATAGTATTGAGCTTAATCCAGAATCATATAGATATTTGGTCGAGAATATAAAAATAAATCATTTAGGTGAAAAGGTTATACCAATAAGAGGAAATTCTAAGGAAGAAGTGCTAAAACTTAGTGAATCGGGAATTAAAGCTGATAGAGTGATTATGGGAGTTTTTCCTGCGCCTAAAGATTATATTAAAGAAGCCTTATCTTTAATAAAAGATAAAGGAACTATGTTTCATTATGAAGGAGTGGTTGAGAAAGACAAATATGTTGTTCTCTTTAAGGAGTTTAGTGAAATCACTATTCAAGAAGGTTATAATTGTGAATTAAAATCATACAGAATTGTAAAAAGTTATGGCCCTAAATTATTCCATTTTGTTTTAGATATTTGTGTTAGAATTTAGATAATTTTATTTATAGAATTGAAGAAATATATCTTATATAGAAGTAAAAAGAGTGAACCAATTTTTATTTGAATAAATAATTAATGAGTATGAAGAAAATTGAATGGAAAAGCGACTCTTGGATTAGATTATAGCCATAATAATCTTTTGGCATTAGAATCATCTAGTTTCGGTGAATTTACGCAATTTTTATTTACATCCGGTTATAAATTAGGAAAAATAGAATCAGGCTTTAGATCTCTAACGGAACTGATGAAATATAATGCAATTATTATTTCAACACCAAAAAACTCAAAGATGCAACCTGAGGAGATTATAAATCTAGAAAAATATGTAAAAGAGGGAGGGAGCCTCTTCATTGTTAGTTCAACTGGAGGAGATTACAGTAACAGTACTAATCTAAATGAATTAACAACAAAATTCGGATTCGAATTTATTTCAGATGAGATATATGATTCTGTGAACTACGTGAATCTTCAAAAAAGACCAGTAATAGACACATTTAAACCTCACGTAATTACAGAAAATTTAAAGAAAGTAGTATTATCAAGTTCATGTTCCACTCAAATCTTAGATTTTGTTGAAGATGAGAAGAATGTAAAAGTAGATTGGCTACTAAGGTCTGGATTAAATTGTTGGCGTAAACGATATAATGGAGAAAATTGGATTGAAGAAGATAGTCCTAAAATTCCATTAATGGTGGTTGTGGAATATTATAAGGGAAAAGTCGTTGGATTTGGGAATTTTAGTATATTTTCTTCCCTTGCTCGCGAATATGGTTTTACTGCTTTTGATAATGATATTCTGATAGCCAACATACTTAGTTATTTGATAGGTACTTTAGATTCAGAGGGAAAACCTGTAACGGTTGAACTAAATATGGATTTATATTATTGGGGAGAAGAAACCATTAAAAAGGATAAATGGGATAACTTTTCAGATCTTATTAATGTAAGTTTAAAATATTTCAAGGATAATTACAGCGAAGTTATTGAGGAAATAAAGAAATTAAGACTTGAGCGATTAGAAAAGCGAAAAGCATTTGAGAAATCTGAAAAAGAAAAAGATGAAATTGTTGAAGATAAAGTATTAGAAAAAGTACCCGTTGATGCGAGGAAGATAGAAGATTTAGAAGATATAATCAGTGAATTAGAGGATATAACTGGTGAGAAATATGAAATTTCTATAGATCTAGAGGAAGAAGAAACTGAGGAGGAGGAGGATGATGGAACAGATATCCCAACTTACACAAATCAGGATATTATTGAATTTGAAGAAGGTTTTCCTAAGAAAGCTATCTGGAAGGGTAAAGCTACATTAGCTTTTAAAGAATGGTTAAGAAAGAAGTATAATGGTTAAGAAAGAAGTATAAAAGTTAATGATAAAATAGAAATTTAGTTAATTCTTTTACTATTTAATTAGTATTTATCCTAATTATGGAAAGATTTATTTTTGTCCTAGGATCAAATTGGCAACTCTCAATTGCAGAATTAGATAATTATCTTAAATATTCCTCTAATAAAGGGAAAATTTTAGACTATTCTGCTAATATCGCAGTAGTTGAATTCGAAAAATTACATCAAGAAAAGTATTATATTAATAAGCTCATGGAAATCCAATTTATTTTAGGAGGATGCCAGAAAATTGCTAAAATTTATGATTTTATTGATATAAATTCTATTCGAGATGCCTTTCCAGTTCACATTAACAGATTTAAACATGTTGAAAGAGCAAGAAAAAAGATCTTAGATGTAATTGATAATATCATCATTGGGGTAAAAAATATTTTTCCAAAAGTTTATGAGAGTATGTTTTTTGCAGTTTCAATTTATCCTAATCTCTATGATGATGAATATTATTCACAAATTCTTGTCAAACATTTTTTACCATTTCTAAATAAAGAAATTATGGATATTCTTAAACAAAAAGGAGCAGAAAAAGCATTATACTACCAGTATCCAGATAAATATATTAAATCCGGTCATTTAAATCCAATTTTTCCTCATCATGTAATTAAATATGACCTTCTTAACGAAAATAGAGCAGAAATAATTTTTGGCTTTACGGAAGAAGGATTATATATTGCTAGAACATTTACTGTGGATGATCCTAATTTTAAAAAGAAAATTGATGAAGAAAAACCACATAAAGAATTTAAAAGTGCTATCTCTCCTAAACTTACTTTAGCTATGTTAAATTTTTTGAATTTGTTCGAAAAAAGACATAATAAAAGAATTCTTGACCCTTTTGTGGGAAATGGAACTATCATCCTATTTGGAATATTACAAGATTTTCAAGTATATGGCTCGGATAAGGACATTCAAAAAGTAAACAATACTATTCGCAATATTCACTGGTTATTAGAATTTTTAGAAGAAGAAATCCCCCCATTTACTCATCAAAGAATTCTACAGCAGAATGTTAGAGATTTATCGAAAATTTTTGAGCCTTACTATTTTGATGGCATAGTTTGCGAGCCAGAATTAGGACCTTTTTACATAGAAAAACCTTATTATTCACAAGTTAAAGAATTAATAGACTCAGAATTAACTCCTTTGTATGACGAGTTTTTAAGAGAATCATATAAAATTATAAAACCAAATTCTAGAATATGTTTTATTTCTCCTATTATTAGCACATTAGATGGAAATGATATGCAAATAAATATTGAAAAAATTGCTATTAAAAATAAATTTAGGCTTGTGCCAGTCATTGACTTTAATAGAATTCCCAATAAATCTAATCAGAAACTCAAATTTAAGAAAAAACATGGAAAAAATATTATTGATGCTAAAAAAGGTCAAGTTGTGAAAAGAAAAATATACGTTTTAGAAAAAATTAAATAAAATGACTTATAACGATATTTTAAAAAAAATAGAGACGCAACTGGAAGGAGAAGCTCATTTAGATGAATTAGCTAACAGAAAGCAGGATCCATTTAAAATATTAATTTCAACAATATTGTCAGCACGTACTAGAGATGCAAATACAAGATTAGCAACTGAAAAGCTATTTGGTAGATATAACAATCCAAAAGCAGTCGCTGAAGCGGATATTGAGGATATTGAAAAGCTTATAAAATCATCAGGCTTTTATAAGGTTAAAGCTGCTCGAATAAAAGAAGTTTCAGAGATTCTTGTAGAAAAGTATAATAGTAGAGTTCCAGAGAATTATGAAAGCTTAATTAATTTACCTGGAGTAGGAAGTAAGACAGCAAACTGTGTTTTGGTTTATGCTTTTAAGGTACCTGCAATCCCTGTAGATACACATGTACATAGGATTTCGAATAGATTAGGTTGGGTAAAAACTAAAAATCCTTTACAAACTGAAGTCGCATTGAAAAAGAACATTCCAAGGGAACTATGGTTAAAATTAAACAGATTATTTGTGAGATTTGGTCAACAAATATGTGTACCCATTCGTCCAAAATGTGAGGTATGTGTAATTAAAGATGTTTGTCCAAAGGATTTCAGTATGGAAATAGCGAAAAAAAGTAGGAAAGATTAATTAACCGTATTATATAACGTATAGTTCAAAAAGAATTCTTAAAAAATGATATTCAATATTCAATACTGACTTTTCTTTTACGTGTATAGAAGAAATATCCAAATAAGATTCCGCCTAATAAACCAAATAGGTGAGCCCAGTAATTAATACCTGGTGAAAAAGAGGTTATGATGAAAAACACAATATAAGTTAGGGACAGAATTAAAAGTGGACGATAATCAGTTGCTACAATTATAAATGATACCCCAACTAATCCAAAAATAGCCCCTGAGGCTCCCAAGCTAATTGTTTCCATTGGAAGTAATAATAAGGAAAAAAAACTGCCTATTAATCCTGAAACAAAGTAAATTATTAAGTATTGGATTTTATTTATCCTACTATTTGTTTCCACAGTTGCTCCAAAAAAAAGTAGTGCAATCATATTAGAGAAAAGATGTAGAGGATCAGCGTGAACAAAAATTGAGGTAAATAATCTCCAAACTTCAAAATTCTCAATGACATATCTGTTTTTTTGTACAAGAAGTTCAAAAATCTGGGGTGCGGCAAGGTTAAATAAGAAAAAAACCAAAATATTAACAAAAATCAAAGTTAATGTAAGTTTTGCATCCTTTAAATTCTGTATATCTAGTACCATCATATTGAAGAAAACCTTGAAACAGTTAAAAAAAATTATAACAAAGTATAATAAGTTGATTTTATATTATTTTTTTAGCATAAAAAGTTGATATAATTTTGGACAGAAACGAAAAACTTCATGAAAGATTAAAAGTAAAGAAGAAACACCTTGTAGATTCTTTAGTTTTAAATGAAATTTTAAAAGATAAAAGGTTAATAAAAGCATTCATGGAAGTTCCTCTCGAAGAGTTTATCCCGGAAAAATTCTTCCGTATAGTCAAACTTTATGAAGATGTACCAAACTTATTCTATTACGATGAACGAAATCCCAATAATTATAGAACTATTTCTGCACCTCATATGATTTCAATAATGCTTCAAGGTCTTTCATTGACTGAAGACGATGATTTATTAATATTAGGCGCAAAAAGTGGGTATATAGCCGCTTTAGCTCATAAATTAGCTCCGAAGGGAGAAATTATAATACTTGAGGCAAATTCAGAAATTGCAAAACTTACATCTAATAATTTAAAGAAATTAAACTTAGATGATAAAATTTCAATTATTATTAAAAATCCTCTAAAGGGATTACCGGATTTGAGCCCTTGGCAAAAAATTTTAGTAACTGGAGCAATTGAACAATCACGGATTAGTCCTTTATTACGACAACTTGATGAAAACGGAGGAGTTTTATTTGCTCCTATTGGGCAAGAATTTATTCAAATATATACACAAATTGTGAGACAGAATAATGAATATTTTGCAAAAAAGCAACTCCAAGTGAAGTTCTCTCCACTTATCACTAAAGTAGAGTTAGATGAATTAGAGTTATTAACTGATTTTGATGAATCTGATTTATTAAAAGAACCAAATAAAGAGTACGACACTATTAATAGCAGTTCAAATAAAATTAATATAAAATATACTTCTGATATTCTTGATGAAGTAAATTCAGATTCAGAAATAACTATTGAATCAATTGATAAAAAGCAACAGGAATTAGTTTTATCATACTTAATGAGTATTGAGTTAATTATTAAAAATTTAAAGAAAGAGAATAATTTTGAGAAATGTTTCAATTATATTGACAGTATTGAGACTAAACTTGAAGATCTGAAAAAATATAAGAAGCTTTTTCAAATCAAAATAAAACGAATGCAAAGTATACTAAATCAAATACGCTCATTTAATATTGTAAGAAAAGATTTAACTAAAAGAAATTTATCAGATCCAGAGCTTATAGATAAAAAGATAGAGATAATTAATAAACAAATAGACCAAATAAACATATTCCTAGAAATCCTTAAAGAGGATATAAATCAGATTAAAATGTTATATTAGATAACTAAAAGTTTGTACTAATTTTTATTTTTATATATTTTAATGCTCGAGAAAGCCTAAAACAGCTTTCATGAAATCAGGAAGATCGTCAGGGGTTCGTGATGTAATTAGATTGTTATCTATTACAACAGGAAGATCCTCAAATATAGCACCAGCATTTAGCATATCATCCTTAATCGCAAAATAACTCGTTGCTTTACGCCCTTTAATAATTTTTGCTGATATTAATACCCACCCCGCATGACAAATCGCACCGACCAACCGACCATCCTCATTGATTTTAGCAATAAAAGATAAAATGTCCTTATCTCTCCTTAAATGATCAGGATTTTGTGTACCTCCAGGAATAATAACACCATCATAATCATTGGGATTTGCTTCCTTTATCAATTTGTCAGGTTTAATGGGATAACCAAATTTTCCTTTAATCTCTCTTCTATGTAAACTTAACAACTCAGTTTCATATCCCGCTTCCATTAATCGAATTCGCGGATAATGGAGTTCTAAATCCTCGTAACCATCTGTTGCAAGAAATGCAATTTTCTTTGCCAATTTTATCACCTTCTATATCTATTTTAAAATTAATTAATTGATGTTAGATTCATTTATACTCAATTCATTAGTAAAAAAGTCTCATTTTTTAGATTATAGGTTATAGATTATAATTTAGAAAGCCTACATACACAATGATAATTATAATAATTATTAAAAGAAGATTTAAAGGGGTAGGTATTATACGATTTGGTGTTTTAGTTTTGTAATTTTCATATTTTTGACCGAATTTAGGGATTAAGATTAATTTTTCTTCAATAATTGCATTAATTTCTAAAATAATGAAAATAAGGACGCTTACTATCAAAGAAGTAAGTGAATCTGAGATTATTGCAAGGCCTAAGAAAATTATTCCCCATGCTGAATATATAGGGTGTCTTATTATATTAAAAATTCCTTTAGTAATTAATATAGAGTTATTTTTATTCATTGGTTTAATTTTATATGCTCTATTTGCTCTTTTAGCAAAGATTATACCTATTATTATAAAGGTAATGCCTAATAAAGCAAAAAAAATCCAATATTCACCAAAATAACTAAAATTACTGGGGAAATACAATCTTAAGAAGCTTAAATTGATAATTGGTATTGGTATAAGAGATAATGTCCAAATTACCGGGAATAATTTGTAAAATAGTTTGATAACTTTTTCTTCTTTTTTCTTGCTTTTAATAAAGAGTACCCAATATATTATTAGATTAAATAAGAAGATAGTTAGTAAAATAATCGTTATTAAAAGCATAATATTAATTAATACAAGGTAAAACTAATTTTAATCAATATCGATTCTGTATTACAATTAAAAATGTACCAGATATTTTTTAATAGAAAGAATTTATTTAAAATCAATTAAATTTATCTGTTATTTTAATAATATTATATAAAAATTAAGGTAATTATGATGGAAGAGGAAGAAGAAGAAAAGTTAAGTAAAGAAGAACGGGAATTATTCTACGAGGTGTTATTTAAAAGGATACTGGAAATCATGCGAAACCCTAAAATGGATTTGGATCCTTTTGGTGAAATGATAAACAGACTTTCAATATTAGCAGGGATTTTTAGTTTTAGAGCTATGGTCTCTCTAATTCCTGAATTGGTTGCATTTGCAATAAGGTATGGAATGGAAATTGAAAAATCCTATGAAGAAGAACAGTTAAATTTAGACGAAGATATACAAGGTTTTGATGAGGAAGGAGGAAAACAGAAACGTATGTCTCGAATTCAAGAAGATGTTGATAAGTTAAATATCTATTTATAATTTTTATTAGTTTTTAAAATTGTTTTCTAATTTTATCATAAATTCGTTCTAGAAAAAGAAAAAAAGAAAAAAATCTATAGAGTGAAAGTTAAAAAAATCAATCGTATTTACTCTTAAAATCCTTTAATTTATTCATTACTTGATCATATAAAGAACCAACGATAATTTTATCGCCAAGAGCTTTCAATTCCTTAGAATAAGCCAAAATTTGATGTAGAACTGGTCCTGGTGGGAGCTGGTCTCTCCTTCTTTCGAGAATGTCACCAAAAGCTTGGGCAGTGGGGGCACGATCAATAGCTTTATATAATTCAATAAAGAGATCATGTATTTTTCCAGCTTGAGAATCAGCTACATGTGCTTTCGGTGTTACCGTGCCTGCTGGGGGTGCTGTTGAGGAACTTGATGATTCTCCACTACTTCTACCCAAAACCACTACAACTGGTTCTGAACGAGGATAATCACCTGATCCAGAACAGTTATAGTTAATGCTAACAGAAGCACCACCGCTTATCTCACCAACTTTCACATGTAATTCCGATAGATCACCTACTTGAACTAGTTCATGTGTAGCACCAGCAGGAGGTGTAAATTCAGTTAAACTAAAACCAGAAGGGATGATATCTTTAACTAAGACATTTTCTAATTCAACATCCCCTTTATTCTGGACTCTCACACCAATACTAAATTCACCTTCACTAAGTCCGGGTTTTATGCTCTTAAGTGTTTTTAATTTACGTTTAACATATCTAACCTTTAATTCTGGCTCTCCTTCAGGTGTTTTAATAAATGATTTTCCCTCTACTGGACTATTAATCTCTATCTTAACTGGAGTCATATATGTCGTCTCGGTAGGTGGTCGTGGATTTCTTGCTAAAAGAGGATATGAAACAATCATCTTTTTCTCAGGTAGAAATTCTTTTGAAAGATTAAATAACTCAACATAAATTTGATGTTTTTTAGAAAAATCTTGATCACTTGGATCAATTAGTATTTTTTGAACAAATTCTTCCCTTGAACTTATATCTATATCTCCTAACTGAATTTTAATATCTTTAACTAATGGTGGGACAAAATCATTAGGAATTTCATCTGATAAGAAGAATTTTTCAATTACGGAAGACCCATTATTTACGACAACATTTTCAATTGTCATATTAGTGTTAGCATATGCATCAACTTCTGGTGGTTTTATCTCTTTATTAATACTTGCACTTAAAACATTGTATATAGTGGATTCTTTTATAATTTTACCAATAACCCTAGGAATTACTACAAACATTGGTGTAAAGCCTATTTCTGAGCTTAACTCAGGAATATCTTTCGCTTCTACTTGAAAATCATAATCCCACGATTCATCAGGATTCAAGACTCTATCTGGTGTTTGAGATACAACAACCTCACTACCAGTAGCAATTTTTTGATTTACCTTTACGTCTTCAAGTTTTACTTGGAATCCGGATTCATTAATAAATTCAACATTACACTCCCACATACCAGGTTGAGAACCCTCGTCTCTATCAATACCACTCATCGAATCTGTGAGTCCTCTAATTCCAGGATTCATCATTGTTAATTTATAATTATTTATTAAATAATTAACTTCAAGAACTCCAAGCCCTTGAGGCGATAATTCTTTTATATTCACAGTAAAAAAGATTTCTAGTTCTGCTTTATTTTCTGCTTCTAGAGAAGTTAATTCCCAAGCAAGAACTCGTTTACCACCCTCTTCTTTTAAACTCGCATCACCATGACTAGGATTTCTCATTTCAATCTCTTGAATAAACCCAGGAATTTCTCTTTTTACTTTTATATCCAAGATTGGTAAGTTTAAGGGATTTGATAAAATAAGTTTTAAACTGCACTTATTATCTGTTTTATAAAGGAACGCATTATTTACTTTTCCAGAGTCAGATTTGTCTGTATCAAAAAGTTCTTCAACTTTCAGACTAGAATCCTTTAGTTCTTTAATTTCATACTCTTTATTAAACTCTTGAGTAGGATTTAATGTTCCAACTGTAAGTTCTTTTGATTCGAGAGATGTATTTACGTTTTCTTTCACATTGCACATTAAATTCCATAATCGACTTCTTTGTGTTGGATTTTTTACCTTAAGCGCACCATTACCAGATATTTCTTTTATATTTTGAGTTCCATCAAGAATTATACGCTCACGTTCAGTTAAATCTATAATTACTAAGTTTTCTGACATCTATAATCGTCTCGTACTTTTATTATTTTGATATAGAAAAAATTTTATACAAAATTTGTTATCAAAATAATAAAGTTGATCTTTTTATACTTTAACTTTTCATTAAAAAACCTCTTTACAATTAAATATCATAATTAATTCAAGAAAAAAAATTGTGGTTGTCGACAAATTCTGGAATATTGTTAAAAAATTTAATTTTCTAATGAAATCAGCAATAATTGGTCCTAATTGTTTGGATATATGTAATGGAGATTGTTGCTCAATTATGATTGATGTTCCAAAAATATTGGCAGAGGAATATATAAAACGAGGTTATGCAAATAAAAATGATTTTATTAGAGGAGATGTTTTCAGTTTTAAATTAAGGTTTGATGAAAAAAAAGGAAAATGCTTCTTATACAATAAATGTATTAATGGATGCTTAGTTCATAATTCTGGAATCAAACCTCCTCAGTGTTGGATTTACCCTACAAATTTTTCTAATCCAGAAAATATTGATATAAGCTGTAAAATAGCCTCTGGATGGAAAATATGTGATCCTGAAAGAGCAAAAAAGGCTGAAGAATTACTTAAATATTATATATTTCTCTCTCAACTTGAAGCTAGAAAAGAAATTAGAGATATGTACAATCGATTAAATGGGGTTTTATATAAAAATAGTTTACTAAATTTATTAAAAAAAACATCTCCAAGCCAATTGGCGGGTATTAGAGATACTTGGGATTGCTTTACAACTTTACCCGCTCATGGAGTATCCTTGCAAATGAAAAAAATTTGTAAAAAATATAATGAAAGTTGTAAGTTAATAGAGCAGAATTTTTTAGGTTGTAGAAGTATCTGTGGTAAAGTTACCGATGGACTACTTGAATTTTTACAACAAAATTTATTGTACTATGTTAAAAAACAAGGCCCTGATCCAGAAGGCGAATATTCCTTTATAAAATTGTTTGAATTTAGTAAAAATAAGGATTTTTGAAATTTGCTCTATTACTCGATTTTTGTCGCATATTACAAGAAAATATGTTATGTCTGTAATATATCTATTTAAATAATACTCAGATCCATATAGTCATAATATTTACATAACATTTCCATAATTTGCGTGTTTTTATGTCATTAGGAGATAAAGATTTAATTGAATTAGCAAAAAATGTATTTTCTGAAAAATATGATTTTGCTGAAGGTCCAGTCCAAATGAAAGGCAAATCAGGTAAATCTTGGACTTTTGATGCAATTATAAAAAGTAAACTTAATAAATTTGGAGTATTTATCCGAGATTGGAAAAGAGAAATCTCAATTACTCAATTAAGGCAATTGCATAAAGCCTGTATTGATACTAACATTGAAGGGGGGATTATGATCTGCAATGTAATTACTGATTTTTCTCGAGAGTATAGCTCGCAATTTGGAATTCAATTGCTCTCAAGAGGCCATCTTATCTCAACTTTACGAAGAAGAAGATTTCAAAACGATTATTAAAATTTCTAATTCCTATAAATCCTTATAGTTTAAATTTCCAAATTCATTTTGCGCTTCCAGACAGAATGAATTGAAATATTAAAAATTTATAAATCAATATGATTATAATATAATATTAGGAAGAAATTCAAGCGATTTTTTTTTGATAGTTGTATACCAGTTTAATATAGAATTAGGAGATTTTGATGAAATAGAAGTTAAGGAAAATGTTCCTTTATTTGAATTATTAGATTCAAATAAAATTCTACTTTTTATAGATAATCATGATGGGAAGGTCTGGATTTGGGAAGGTAAAAATACAAATCCTAGAATGAAATTTATGTCAGTACAAGCTGCACCTAATATAAGAGATAAATATGATATATCTTTTACAATTACTTCTGTAGATGAAGGTCAAGAAACTGCTGCTTTTAAAATATTAGTTGGTCTTGTATAAATTAGTTTTATATTATTGAGTAAAATTTGAATATATATAGCATAATAATCATATTTTTAAAATTTAATTCTGATTTTTGACTTAAAGTGGGTTGATTCAAAATGCAATTATTTAAAGACGCAATTGGTCTAAGAAGTAGAAAGGAAAGACCTTATGGGACAATTCATTACATGAATTACAATTTATTATTGATAATTCACCAGTTCTTTTTGAAAAATTTGCAGACAGTTTTGATATAAAACACTTATCATATGAACCAATATATAAATTTACTAATACTATTATTAAAGAAAATAAGAAGTTTATTTACTTCAATCATGAAAAATTTATTGAACAAAAAGCAGCAAATTTCCCCGAAATATTAGAGTGGAGTAAAATATTTCTTAATAAGTTAAAATTACCACAAGAATAGTATGGAAAATTGAATTCGAAGAAAAAAGAGCTAGAAGAAGAGTATATATTTGAGTTTTATGACGAAAATTATGCTGAATCCTTAGAAGATACACCTGTTGTTATTGAGGATTATAAAGAAGTATTATTTGAACAGGATTTGAACGAAGAACAGTTAAAAATCATTAATAATATAAAAGGACCAATGTTAATTATTGCTGGTGCTGGTAGTGGTAAAACAAGAACAATTACTTACTCAGTGGCAAAATTACTGTTATCAGGTGTGAAACCAAGTGAAATCATGCTTGTAACCTTCACAAATAAAGCTGCAAATGAAATGATAAGGCGTGTAGAGACTCTTTTAGGAAAAAGACCAAAAGGAATTTGGGGTGGAACCTTTCACTCTATAGCTAATCGTTTTATTCGAAGATATGCTAAGACACTAGGTTTAAAGGCAAATTATATAATTATGGATGAAACAGATGCTCGTGCATTGATGAAACTTTCAATTGAGAAAGCAAATGTTAAAGAATTACAAGAAAGGTTTCCAAATTCTAGGATGGCAAAAGATATTTTGTCTTTTTCTATAAATTGTAATAAAAACATTCGAGATATTATCCTTTGGAAATACAATCAATTTGACAATGATAATGTTATTAAAAAATTAGAAGAAGTTTTTAAAATTTATAGAGAAAAGAAGGCTCAAGATAATTTGGTTGATTTTGATGATTTATTAATTTATTGGAATCAATTATTGGATGAAAGAGCAGTTGCTCAACTAATTGCCAAGAAAATAAAATATGTTCTAGTGGATGAATATCAAGATACAAACTATATCCAGGATGAGATTATATATAAAATTGTTAAACAGAATCCAGAGAATAATGTCATCGCTGTAGGTGATGATGCGCAAAGTATTTATGCATTTAGAGGAGCTAATTTTGAAAATATTCTCAATTTTGAAAAAAGATACGAAAGTTGTAAGAGATATACTATAACTTATAATTATAGAAGCGTACCTGAAATTCTAAAATTGGCAAATAATTCCATCGAGCATAATGAGAAACAATTTAAAAAGTCTATGCGCACCACTCGCCCTAAAGGAATTTTACCATTTCAAATAAATTTAGGAGATGATATGGATCAAGCAAGATTTATTTCGAACCAAATCTTAAAATTACGCTCAGATGGATTTGAATTAGATGAGATGGCAATCTTAATTCGAGCAAGTTCTCATTCACTAAGAATAGAACTTGAATTAAGAGCAAAGAATATACCCTATGAAGTTCGAGCAGGTGTTGCTTTTTTTGAAAGAGCGCATATTAAAGACATTTTAGCTCATTTAAGAATTATTGAAAATCCCTATGATGAAGTCTCATGGTCTAGGATTTTCTCAATTATCCAAGGAATTGGGACAACTTCTGGTTCTAAAATTTTTGAAGCAATTTCTATAATTGAACATCCAATTGATGCTCTGATCAACAAAATGTTTTATGCTGAAAAATTGAAAGGATCTCATATATCTAAAGAGGGAATAAAAAATTTAATCTCTTATGTTAAAAAATTAATTGATTTTTCACCTGATGATAATCCATCAGAAGTTATTCAAAATTTAATCAAAGTTCTTGAAGATCATTTGAAATCAAAATATGATAACTGGGAAGACCGAATTGATGATTTAAAGCAATTAGGCGTCTATGCTCAAAATTTTCCTACTATTCGTAAATTCTTAGAAAATTTAAGTTTAAACATCTCTAATCTGGAATCAAGAACAGTTCATGCAGGTGATAAAACAGAAGAAGAAAAACCAATAATATTATCTACTGTTCATAGAGCAAAAGGTCTTGAATGGCGAGTTGTATTTATCCCTATGCTCTGTGAAGATTCATTTCCTTCGGGTCGAAGTACAGGCGATCCAGATGCTTTCGAGGAGGAACGTAGAGTATTTTATGTTGCAATAACAAGAGCAAAAGATCACCTTTATCTTATATCGCCATCGATAAAAAATACATATCGAGGTCCTCAGATAGTAAGAGCTTCTCCATTTATTACTGAATTAAATCCAAAGGTCTATATGGAATCTTCAGTTCAATTTCAGTCTGAGAAAAGGAAAAAGAAAGCTGATAAAAAAGACTTATTTAAATCAGCTATAGATCTTTTATAGACTACTAAACTTGTTAAGTCTTTTAATTTTATTTATGATTACAAATATTAACTTCAAAAGACTCTAAAACAAATTTAAGTTTCTATTAATAGATTTTTTTATTTAATAAAACAAAATTATAATATTTATCAATAAGGGAAAAGTTTATAGATAAAAATGATAATTAGAATAAATTCTCTGGAAAGTACAATAGAAATTTTTTATGAAAAGTATATCCATCTTCATGGATTTATTAAGCTCGAAGCAGAAAGTGACGAAAATAAATATTTCATTATTATTCAAATATTAAATGAACAAACTATTTCGGATTATGTCTTAACAAGACAAAAATTAAAGAATGTAAAAATTACTGATTATATTACAGCTGAGTTAGAGACAGAACTACAATACGTAATTCAGGGACGTCCAATTATCTGTACAGAAATAAATAAAAAAACGAAACAAAAAGTTGACCATAATATCAATGTATTTTTCATTATTGAAGATTTAATGGAAAAAGAAGTTTTAAAACCACACTCGATGAAAATATCTGAAAATCAAGAAGATAGATCTGATTATTTAAAAAAGATTTTCACTCCTGAGGGAATTTTTATGGGAAATTTAGCTTCCGAATCAAAAGTTAATGTTTTTTTTCCTTTTAAATATCTAATGTATCACTTTTTCATAGCTGGAGCAACAGGAATGGGTAAATCAAATTTGAATCAAGTATTCATTGATGGATTACTTCAACATAATGCTAATGTTATTCTTAATGACACAGGGACCAAAATTTCAATGTTAGCAATAGACATGCATGATGAATATGCTCTAGGATGTATTAATTATGGTGTAAATGATCTCTGTAAAGCATCTCAATATAACAAAAAATTATTCGGAAAATGGTTTTATCTTTATCCTAATAAAGGAATTCCTCCTGCTGAAGTTAAAAGTATGGCAGAACCATGTATTATTAATTATCAAGAAATTAAACCAGAAGATCTTTTCGCCACAGGATCTTTTAATGATTTACAGGTAGGAGCAATATTTTCAGCTTATAGGAGTGATCCAGAAAATTATATTGAGAATTTACTTACTGATGGTTATAAGCCCCCAGGTGGCCACGATGAAAAGACTATGGCAGCAATTAGAAGAAGGATGCACTGGCTGGAATACTCTGATATGTTTCAATCAAAAGCAATTAGCAAATTACCAAAAATTGTGAAAAAGTTGGAGAAAGGAGGTTTAATTATATTTAATGCTTCAATGATATCTGATTTAGAACAGTTTTTATTTAATAGTGTTTTAGCACGAACATTATTTGATATCAGAAAATCTCTTAAATCTTCCACAGATCTGCCCACTTTAGAAAAAAAGTTAGAGCAAACGCTTCCAAAAAATTTTTATGATAATTATAAAGCTAATATACAAAAAATTTATGTCAAAACAAGCACTTCGATTAAAGATCCTACTAAAATGCCAATAATTATTTTTACAATTGAAGAGGCTCCCAGCATATTGCGACCTGAAATGATGAAATATAGTAATGTGTTTAAAGATATATCGCGCCAAGGAAGAAAATTCAACTTAGGTTTAGAAGTTATATCACAACAATATTCTCCTATTGATGATACCATCTTATCAAATATGAATACATTAATTAATTTACCTTTAAGATCTGATACTGAAAAAGCTGTTGCTGCTAAAACATTGGGTGGTGGAATTCAATATAGTGATCTTGAATCATTAACAGGAACAAGGGGAATTGCATTAATCTCCGGGATATGGTTAACCAACTTTCAAAAACTAAGAATCCCATTGTATGATGATTATTTTATAAATGTCTCAAAAAAATTTTATGAAGATTTCGCAAAAAAGTTTGCTGCCCAAGGAAGTAAACCGCCCCCTACAGGACTACCATAAGAGTATAAATGAATTTTTTAAGGTGAATTAAAAATTTCGTTCGATTTTGAATTAATTTCATTGGAAAAATCTTTTGAAGAAAGACCAGAAAGATCGGTAGATGAAGAAGTTAAAAAATTCAAAGAATACATTCAAGAGAGAAGAGTGAAATGGACCGAAGAGGAGAAGATTGAATTAGAAACAGATAAATTTGATAATGATGAAAGTCTAAAAAATACCAATTCTATTTTTATAGAAATGCCACATCATATTATTACAAGTGAATTATCTGATTATGTAGATAAAGGTTATAAAATAATTGGATTCGATGAAAGTTCAAATGTTTTAAGTGGTACATATGCAAAGTTAGCATCTTTTAAATTTGGAGAATGCCAAATTACCTTTAAAAATAGCAAGTATCATATAGAAAAAATAATGTACAAACCTATTAGTACATATATCGAAGATAATGAACATAAACTTATAATTTATAAAACCGTAATTGAAAATTTTATAAAAACCATAAAAAGAGACTTTTATACAAGGAATTTAAAAAATAAGGTAGATAAATTAGTTAATTGGTATAAATCAACATATCAGCAAAAAATAGAGCAACATATTGATGCACATGACTTTTATTATCCAACCATAGGACATGTAATAGATAGAATAAGAACAGCTGATGAAATTCTAAAATCTCTAGTTAGGATTAAAGATGTAAGTAATTGGGGAAAAAGTGAAAATGTAGTATTTCTTGGTGATGGTATACAAATGTTCCGTCAACATATTTTTCCTCCTAGTGCTTTTACTGAATTTTTTTATAGATTTATTGAGACTTTTGATATAAAATATTACAGTTTTTCAAAAACCTGTCGCCTAAGAGACGCTCAAGGTAATTTTATATTACCTATCTGGGCAGAGATTTTAAATGATAAAAATTTCTTAGTTGAATTGCCAGATCTCTCAATATATACAAAAAGTAAAGCATATATTACAAAATTACAAGAAAATAGTTCAGCTCTTAGATTTGATGTTTGTGATTATTTAGATACAAAAGATGCTATTTTTGCTTTGAAAAATTTAATTCCTTATTCTCCAAGAGGTTATCCTTTGAGCTTAAGTGGTGCACATGAAGCAAGTACCTTACTTGTCTCAGAATATAATAAATTAGAAGGAGCATTTTTAGAGCTCCAATTCGATAAAAAAACCAAAAAATACGCGCAGGTGTGGAGGAAAAAGGTTTTAGGTGAATAATATTTTGAATATTTGTAAGAAAATTTGAATGGAGGGAAATAAAGTGGTTAAAATTATCCATATATCAGATACCCATTTAGGATATCGACCAAGTAGAGGAACAATAAACAAGTGGTCTATTGAAAATTATTCAAAACCATATGAACAAGAAATTTATGATTGTTTCCTTAATATAATGAATGAAATCTCTAATATCAAAGATATCGATTTCTTTGTACACTGTGGAGATATATTCCATCATCCATCAAAATATAGTTCCTATCCTCCTCTTGAACCAGCAAGACGAGCACTGAAACAAGGTTTACAAATCTTTTTTGAAAATACAAATAATCAAGTTCCATTTATATACATTGAGGGAAATCATGGTGTTTTCAGGGGATATGAATACACTCCATTTGAATCGCATATTAATAAGGATCAATATCCAAACCTTTACTATTTTAAAGAAAGAGATTTATTAGAGGCAATTAAATCAAATAGTTCTTTATCATTAGAATTTCCTGATAAGAGAGTAAGATTTTATTTATTTCCCTATTTTGAATTTAAAAGTGTTGAAGTCTATGAAACCACATATGATAATTGGATACAAAACCAGCGACCAAAAGACAATGATTTTATCAATATTGCTATAGCTCATGGTTCTATAGGTGATGAAACCTTACATAATAAAATTAATTCTGATGATTTTGGTTATGATTATGTTGCTTTGGGACATGAACATGGTTTCAAACGTGTTTCAGGAAACCATTATTATTCAGGATGTTTATTACCTATGAATTTTAAAGAAAAACTTGAAAACCAAGCTTATTTGATAGTTGATATCAATGATAAAACAAGAGATTTAAACATTGATGTAAAATTTACCGATAAATTGCTTAATCGGCCTTTTGAATTGATTTATCATGATTCAAATCCAAATGAGTCTATATCCGATTTAGAAAATTGGATACAAAATGAATTGGGTAAATATATAACAAATGAAGATTTCAATCCAGAAACTTCTGCGAGATTAAAATTTAATTTTATTGGCGAAATGACATATGAAAAAACATGGCAAATTAATGAACTGATGCTAAAAATTAGAAGAAACTGCTTTTCTCAATCCGAAAAATATAATATATTGCAATTGATTTGGAAAATTTCGGATATTTCTGAATCTTTTGAGAATGATATCAGTGCGGGAATAATCCAAGATTATATACTTGAAAAGCCAGATGATGAATTCAGAGCGTTTGTGCAAGAAAAATTAAGTGAAGATAAAACTCAATATGATGTGGATAAGTTGACTGAATTTGGGATGAGAGCAATAAAAAAAGCCCTTCTAATAATGGAGAAAGAAAAAGAGGTGTAAGTTTTTATGCAAATTACAAAACTCACGTTTAATAATTTCATGGGATACAAGAAATTGAACCTACCAAAAAAAAATGATGAATTTCCAGAAGGGTTAATTTTAATAAGTGGAAAAAATTCTTATGGAAAATCTACAATTCTTGAAGGAATACTATTTGCATTTTTTGGCCCTAAAATATTTAGAGGGCGAAATGCAGCTTCTTTTATCACCTATGGGGTGCAAGAAAAAGCAGAGATTTATGTTTATTTTACTCTTGATAAAAAAAAGTATTATATTTTTCGAAAATGGGGTAGAACGGGCAGCATTACTACTAAGTTATTTGAATGGAATACAAATAAAATGTTATATCGTGAAGTAAAAACCTTCAATGTTGAAGATTTTTTTGAAATATCTTCAGAGCAAGCAACAAGTACAGTATTCGTAAGACAAGGTGAAGTAGAGGATATAGCAAATAAGAAAGGAGCAGAATTAAGAGAGATGATTATTGATTTATTTAGATTAAATATAATCGATGACGCTCTTTCTTTTTTAGATACTGATTTTAAAGCACAAAAACATGAAAAAGAAAAGCTTGAAAAATCTAGAGTGCCCATTGAACGAATTGAAAAAGATATCGAACGGATTAATGAACAAAATGATCAACTTAAGAAAGAGATAATAGAAAAACAAAAAAAAAGCGATGAGTTATCTAATAAGATTTCAAGGTTTCCTTCTAATGAATTAATTTCTAATCTGGAAAAATTATATAATCAAAAAGAATCAACTGAGGATAAATTTCAATCTTATTTTAATGATTTTAAACTTAAAATAACAAAAACAGATTTAAATTTAGAAGATTTTGATTCCCAAGAAACAATACTCAATAAAATTGAAGCACTAAAGTCAAATAAAAACATTTTACAGACTAATAAAGTTGAATTAGATAAAAAAAGAGAGGCTATTTTTAAAGGGTTAGGGAAAACTAAAGGTAGAATTGAAGATATTAGGAAGACAATCAAAAAAATGGATACTAGTTTAAAATTTACTAAGAAAGGCAAGGGAGAAGAATTAGCTCAATGTCCAACATGTCAAAAAGAATTAACTAAAGAGCATTACAACGAAATGATTCAGAAATTTACCAGCGAAATAGAAATAAATCAGAATAAGGTTAATTCAATTTCAAAAATTTTAATTGATTTTGATAAAAATATAAAAAGTTGTCAATTAGAATTAGATAAGGTTAAAGAAATGATAACAATTCATCAAGGACTTAAAGCTGATTTAGAGAATTATAAAAAGTATGAATTAGAGTTAAGTAAATTTGAGAATGATTTAAAGGACTTCTTATCTCAATATGGGGATAACTTTGAAGACTCTAGCATTGAAGGTGTGAAAAAAATTGCAATTACAAAAGAAAGAACTTCAACTGAGTTGAAGGCAATTGAAAATGAATTGAATGAGAAAGAAGTAAAACATCAAAAAAATATTAAAAGAATAGAAGAATTATACAATGAAATTCGAAAAATGACCGATTTACAAGCTAAAATAGATCAATATGAAGTTGATATTGAACATGTTACTAAAGCAAAAGAATTTGTACGCAGGTTTGTAACTGAATATATGGTTGTGAAGCGTTTAGTGAAGAATATTGCTTTAAGTACAGAAAAATATATTAAAGATTTTACGTCTGGTCAATACAGTGATCTATTACTTGATCTAAGTGGAACTAAAAAAACAGGCTTGTCTTTAAGAATTAGAGATAATTTTAACGGAGAGTATGAATCAATTGAGGTTCTCTCAGGAGGAGATCGCACTGCTTTGGGAATAGCTTTACGCTTAGCAATCTCAGAATTAATGGGATCAATTCGCCCTACTAAAGAATCACCTAGAAAAAATCCAAAAATAGACTTTTTATTATTAGATGAGCCATTAGCTGCTTTAGATGAGACAAGAAGGGAAAGAATATTAAAACACTTAATTAAGTCAAAATCATTCTCTCAAATATTTCTGATAACTCACACGTCCATTCCTCGGGATATAAATACATCAAAAATAGTAGTTGATAAAGAACTTGCTACTGGAATAAGCCGAGCTAGATTTGAAGAAGCTGTACGCATTATCTAAGATGACTAGCTCTTTTTAAGTAAAATAAAATAAAAAAAAATTAATATTAAAGCAAGTGAATTTATAAATCTCTTGCCTTAACTGTCTTTCTATTATTAGCTTGTGCTCGTTTTACTGCTTTATCAAGCATCCCCATAATGATATTATTTAAAGCGTCCCCATCAAGGACTCCGCTGCTAGTATTACACCCTTTCCCCTTAATAAATTCTCTTACCTTAGATTTAACAAATAATGGTTCTGATTTTGCTGCAGGCTTTTTTGCCATCTTAATCTTCCTCTTTTAGAATTTTTTTTATGAATTTTATTTAAAATAGGATTTATAATAAAAACAAATTATTTTTTGTTAATTATTATTTTTCTAACTGTATTATTAAATGTTTGTGATTTAGCCAAAATTTTGTGAAATTCTTTTTTTCTTCGGTATATTAAAGCTAGAAATCCATTTAATGATCTGCGAAAATTATTATTAACAAGAGAATATCTTTTAAATTAATAACAGATTAATATCACTCCTTCTTTTCTTCTTTCCTAAATAAAAAATCCCATGTTAGATTTAGTAATTTTAATGAGTTATTAAAATAAGACTAAAAACTAAACTAATCATTATTAAATTAATACAAAAAGAATAATAAAAAAAATAAGGATTGTGTTATTTGTTTCAGCGAATTATAGTTAATTTCACTGTTTATTTTGGAGGAGCAAGTACGATTTCAATGCTTGAAACATTGTTGTTTTGTCCATTTTCTCCTTCAAGCTGTTCTGTAGAAAGTTTGATGTCCTTATATTGTGTACCCTTTAAGAATCTATTTCTCAAAATCTCACAAACATCAACAGCATGGGAAATAGCTCTACCTCTAGCTTTTACAGTACATTCCTCACCTTTATTAAGGATCATCATTGTGGCCATCACATAGTTCATTGTTGGACGGCGACCAACGAAAACAGAATTTGTTTCTTTTTCTTTTGCCATTTTAATTTCCTCTTTAGTTTTTAATTTTTTATTGTATTTCTTTACTTATTTGTTAATTTGCGTTTGCGTATTACGTTTGGTTGTTTTATTGTATTTTTGATTATAAATTACGTAATAACATCTTCTTGAAATTTTAGAAATTTTTTAAATTTTATTGTCATATTAATAAGAATTTTTTATTTTCCAACAGAATCTAACTCAATTAAAATATTTTCTTATAGAAATAATAAAAAAAAAGAAATTAAATATTAATAATTATAAACCCTTCAATTTTACAGCAAGAAAAAATAGAAACCAAGTTAGAAAAAATAGTATCAGAGCAATAATAAACCAACCATTGTATGTTCCAATAGGAAATGCTGGTAGAAGTGAAGTCCAAAGACCCATGGATAGATCCATAAGAATAAATATCCCAAAAGCCATCAATAGGAATGTAATTACTACAATAAATTTGCTGGGTGGAGTCCATGCCATTTACTATTCACCAATTTATTAATTTTTATACTTATAATTAGATTATAGTAAGTAATAATTTGATTTAGTATTTTATAAATGTTCAACTTATTTTAAAAAGAAGTGTTATTAATTAACACTCCAAACAATTGAGTTAATTACGATTTGTGAAATCAATCTCAAGTTCTCTTACTGACTTATCACTTTTAGCTTTTGGGTTATAGATTAGTTTTTTCTCTCCATTCTTTTTATCCTTACCATTATCGTCTTTTTTAACTATATCCCAAATGATGCTTATAATAAGTAATGCAGAAACAATAACTAAAAGAGGAATTAATAATCCTGAATCTGTTAAAAGGATTTTAACCCATCCAATATAAGGGATTCTTCCTACAACAACTCCTAGAACACTCGTTTCTGGAACAGGTACATCATCAACAGAAGGATTAGCATCTCCTTTTGTACGAAAAAACCAACCACCATCATACCATTTATTAACAACGCGATGAACGATTGGATCACGTGGAGGATTTATCCACCCGTCTAAATTCCACGCATCAAAAACAATTATATCACCTTCCTTACCCTCAATAGTACCATTTCTTATTTGGGCAGCATCCCTACCTTGTACAAATAATAGGTCACCCTTTAATATAGTTGGTTCCATTGACTTCGAGACTACTACTACCATGGGAATATTTGTGTTTAAAGATAATTGTAAGATAAAATAAATCAATAAGGATCCTGAAAACGCTAATGCTATTAACACAATCGCAGTAATAATTTTTCTTATTGAAGTAGATTGCTTTCCCTTTACCTTTTTCTTAATAAGCCCTGTTTTTAGATGTTTTTTCTCCATAAGATAAAAATTAGTACTTCTTTGGTCAAATCTAATCAAAATATAAATATAAATTTTCTTAAAATAATAAAATAGATTTAGGATATTAATAGTTCTGATTCATAAATTAAGATTTTGAATTATAATAAAAGATTAACATTTTAAACTAATTTATCTAGAATAGAATTATCCCATTTGATTGAATATTTGTACTGGAATTAGGGTTAAGAATTTTAACATGATAGAGAGAAATCAATCATTTGATATACGAGACAAAAGTTATGATGAAATTCGAACAATTATAGAAAATATATTAGAAAAAAGTTTGTCTTTTTCAATTAAAACAGAAAGATTGGGAAATTCTTTACTCAGAATAACTTATTTCGATAAAAATGTTGATCAAGACAAACAAAAAGATAATAGAATTACCATATTGCAAGAACCCGAAAAAAGAGTATATATTCAAATCAAAGGAAATTTACCAGATGCTCAAATTAGACAATTATGGAAAGCTATTGGGAAAAAATTAACTAATTCAACATATATTGAGAAAATTGCGAAAGTTAAAACCTCAAAAGACGAAATAGTTCAAGAAATAACACGTTTAATTGAATTAAAAGGTTATATTGTCAAATTTAATGATGTTCAAACATTTCTACAGAATTTTATTGAGAAATTCAATCGATTACCAAAAGAAAATGAATTTGAATCAATTGTAAAAGGATATATTATAATGATAAATGAGGCTTATTTGAAAGAAAAAGCAGAATCTTCAATTAAAAGTGAATCATCCATAGAGAGTGAAGAATCTCTTTTAGGTATTATTGAGGATAGAAATCTTTCAAGTTCCTATAACGATAACGCTGCAGTGTCTGAGAATTCTATTGGGAGAAGGAGATGCCCTAGTTGTGGAGACGAAACTTCTATTCATGAAGTAATAGACAAAAGTATAATATTAATGGATTATCCACGAATATATGGGAAAAAAAAGTACTGCGGCTTGTGCGGTTATGAATGGAAGTAGTTTTACTAATTTTGAGTTAGTACTTCTTTATTTTTACTGATTTCTCATTAATGATGAACTTAATCTAAAAGTTTACTAAAAATAGTTTTAAATAGTTTAGTATTTAAAAAGATATCATACTCAATTTTTTATCATAATCTAAATTATTTTTGTTGATAGTTATGGAAGACTACGCAATTATTTATAATCCGATTGCCAAGAAAGGAGAAGCTGAACAAGATCTCGAATATGCTTTCAAATGTCTAAAAGAATTGAATATTTCATTTAGATCTGTGCGAACAGATTATGATGGTCATGCCATTGAATTAGCTAGACAGCTAGCGAATGATGGATATAGAGTAATTGCGGCTGGAGGGGATGGTACAGCAAACCAAGTGCTACATGGGACTATAACATCAAATACTGGAGCACTTTGTGGATTCATCCCTATGGGATCTGGAAATGATATCCCTGCTGCTTTAGGTTATAGAGCCGATGTCAAACGAGCATGTGAAATTATTGCAGAAGGCTTTTCAAGTAAATGTGATATTGGATTAGCTAAAACAGACAGTGGAGTTGAACGATACTTCCTTGGTATTGGAAGTCAAGGATTTGATTCGGAAGTTGCCAGAAGATCAAATGAAGATAAAGAAAAGGATTACAATATGATAATTCTTACATTACTCAAAGAATGGGAAAACAAAGAAATCATCGTAAAAATGGATAACGATACTTTTGAGGGTGAGGCTAATCTTGCAGCTGTAGGGCTTTCTGGAGCTTATGGGGGAGGTATGTTTATTTGCCAAAGAGCTAGTATTGAAGATGGTCTTTTTGATATAAGTATCGTAAACATTGACAAGGTCAAATTAGCTAGGCAATTTAGGAGAATGTACAGTGCTACTCTTTTACCACACCCTGATATTAGTGAATATCGGAGCAAGAAAGTAAGAGTAGAAATGAGACCGCCCGAAGATGAGCCATATGTATGCCAAGTTGATGGAGAGGTATTAGGAAACCTTCCTGTAACCTATGAATGCGTTCAAGATGGGTATGAATTCATTCGACCGAGACAAAATGAATTTGCTGAAGAATTTAAACAGAAATATGGCCATTATATGTGGGAATGCTGGGATGAGTTAGAAAAACGTAAAAATTAATAAAATTTATTCCTAAAATCAAATTAGTTAATTTAAGATGCCCGACTGGGATGATATCTTTTCAGAAAAAGGAAAAGTTTTCACAGAGCCACATCAAGATATGGAAAGGATCGCTAAGATCTTTGAAGAGAATGGAGTAAAGAGGATTCTAGACATAGGAAGTGGAACTGGGCGTCACCTAATCTTTTTCGCTAAGAAAGGTTTTGAGATATATGGTTTTGATGCATCTCCCAAAGCAATTTCTATTGCCAAAGAATGGCTTGCGGAAGAGGATCTAAACGTTGAAATAAAACTTAATCGGATGGAGGCAAAATTCCCATATGATGATAACTTTTTTGATGCAATTATCTCAATTCAAGTCATCCATCATAATAAAATGAAAGATATTTTGAATACAGTAAGAGAAATTAAAAGGGTCTTAAGGAAAGGAGGTATAATCTTTATAACTTTTCCAAGATTAGAAGGTCGAGGGGATTTAGAGGATTGGAGTTTAAAAGAAATCGAGAGAAACACTTACATTCCTCAGGTAGGTCCAGAAAAAGGACTTCCACACCACTTTTTTACTGTAGAAGAAATTTATGATGTTTTTAGTTCCTTCAACTTATCAGAATTGTACAATGATAGAAAACGGCACAAGGCAATCCTAGGTTTCAAAAAATAATGCTTTTGAGAATTAGATTTTATCACATTTGGTAATTTTAGGTTCTTTTTCAAAAAATTTTTTTTTAGAAACAATGTGAAAATTACCAATATTAGAGACTTAAACTTCTTTCATTACTAATTACTTTCTTTTAGCTTCTTTACAGATTACACGACTTCTTCTCGTATTTCTCAAATTTTTTTACTTACATTAAAATTTATTTACTCGTGAAAAATTCTAACTAATTTTTGTTAGGTTAAAATTGATTTCTAACAATTCTAACACTATTTTTATTCAATTTTCTAACTTTTTTTGTTAAATAGATTAATGGAATACGTGCTCATTTCAATACCTTTATATTCCGTCAAGTACTGGAATTCTTCTTATTTTAAGCATAATTCAGACTAATTTTTTAGACAATCAAAGATAATGAAGAATGGATACCGATCACTATCGAATGCAAATACAGCAGGATAGGTTTGCATTGTTTCAATACTCGGTTTAGGTTCTACTATCTCTCTGATGACGAAACCTGCTTCTTTTAGCCCCTTACTGTATTCTGACAATGTTCTGTCAAATTGCCATATGGGTTCATCTCCAAACCATTGAGCTAGTATAGCTCCTGATTCAAAATACCTATCAATTATCTTATACCTTCTCTCTTCTCTACGTCTGGTATCAGAGGGGAGTTTTAACTCGAGAGCGCTATTTCTAGCAAAGATGGGATGGGTATTTGACCATACAAATCTTCCGTGGTTTTTAAGAACTCTATTTATTTCTTTAAACGCTTGCTTATATTCTGATACATCAACCAACACTATATTTGATACCACTAAATCGAATGCTTCGCTCTCAATCTCATTTAAATCCTCTAAAGATGCTTGAAGGAATTCACATCCTAATTTCTCGTTTTCTTCCTTCTTCAGACAATACTCAATAAATGTTTGCGAAAAATCAACTCCTACTGCTTTTGCTCCTTTCCTTGCCAACTCTCTTGTGAAGTACCCATTTCCACAACCCGCATCAAGCACTTTTAAACCTGCTACTTCACCAATTAGGGCCCATAATGCAGGATCTAGAATGAACTCACGATTGATGTCTCCTGCGTCAACCCCACGGGCAGTAAATATCTCCCTCATCGTCCCGTCTAAGTAAAGATACTTTTCAAGTGCTTCTAACCAATATTTGCTATTTGTTTCCCATCTTTTCTGGGCATCTCCTTGTTTTAGTTCACCTGAAATAAAATCCGACCGAAGGACTTTGTCTCCCCATAGGTCATTCCTAAGTGAAGATATTCTATCTTCTACTTTTAGTGCTTCTTCTACCGAAATCTCTTTTCCTTTTCTTGAATGCAAAGGTCTCCAATTCGGTTTCCAAGCTTCAAGTTGCTCTAAATTTGAAACCAATTTTATCTTTTCTAATTGCCATGGGTGCGTTCCTATAAATTCAGAGTACAGTAGATCATAATGGAAATCTTCACAATCTCTACACCAAAAAGCAAACGTATACGTCTTATTCCAAAATATTACCGGTTTAAAAGCAGGAGGAGTACAATCACCACATAGTAAATGTTCAGTGGTAGGACAATAATATAACCAACTAAAATGAGAGAACCTTCCACACCTAGAACACTGGAATTGAGCATGCCACCCACATCTAAAGATTATCTTTTCACTGGTGAATTTCCCCTCTCTGATAGGATAATCGTTCTCATAATTTTTAATTATTTTACAATAATAACAAGGTTGGGGATCCGCAGGTTCATAGAAGTGCATAGTATAAATATATCATGAAATAATTTTTCTATTTTTCTCTATTTATAATTTATAGTAAAAATTGATAAAAGAATATTTATCAAAAAATGTAAGAAATCTTAAAGATTTCAAAGTTAGAAATGTTAGAAATTTAAATTAGATGAAATTTTCAAAATTGCTATAATTTGATATCTAATTTTTGTTTGTTTAATGCTTTTTTTGAAGTTGATTTTTTTATAGAAATTAAAATGATTGTTGATATTCCTAAAATCGCAACAATAACCGTAATAACTACTACCATCTCTGTGTTTAATATGTTTTTGTCTTGATTCCAAGGATAATTCCCTTGATATGTATTATTTTGATAGTTGATATAGTTATTATAAATAAATTGTTCGACGGTCTTACCTGTAGATTCAAGACTATTTTTAGAAATATATGTAAGGTTATCATGAGTAGTATGGTGATAAGGCCAATCAGGATTGCGATCCCAAAATTTGATAATTAAATCTGCAGATGGAATACCATAAT
>JBHLLJ010000025.1:0-28695 GCA_048885705.1 Candidatus Hermodarchaeota archaeon
AATATTGGTCTCTCCTATCTTCACTTAAATCGATCTTTACCAACATTAAGTGGGGGTGAGCTCCAACGACTGTCTCTTATGACTCATTTAGATGCTGGACTCGATTCTCTTATTTACATATTAGATGAACCAAGTATGAGTTTACATGAGCAAGAAAAGCAATCTTTAATTAATTTGTTAATACAGTTAAAAGATTTGGGAAATACTGTAATCATTGTTGAGCATGATAAAAGCTTTATAGAAATAGCTGACGAAATTATTGATATCGGCCCTGGTGCAGGGATAAATGGAGGTCAAATAGTGTATCAAGGGACTTTAGATGGGATAAAAAAAGTAGAAGAATCATTTACAGGTCAATTTTTAACAGGAACCATTAGATTAACAGTAAAATCTAATGAGGAAAGGAAGTTTATTGATAAAAACACTAAATTCCTGACTATTAAAAATGCTAAAACAAATAATTTAAAAAATATCACTGTAAAAATTCCATTAGGGATGATGGTAGGGATTGCAGGGGTTTCAGGATCAGGGAAAAGTTCACTTATATTAGATACTCTTGTTCCATTAATTACACCTTATTTTAAGAGAGGAACAAATTCAATCCAAAATAATGAAGAGAATAAAGATGAAATCGACGAAAATGGGGAGGATCTTCTTGAGTTTTCTGGTTTAATAGAAGGGTGGGAAAATATTGATGAAATTATAGTAGTAAATCAAAAACCTATATCGAGAGTTAGGACTTCTACACCCTGCTCTTTTATAGGTATCTGGGATAAGATAAGGAATATATTTGCTAAAACATCAGAAGCTAAAAAAAGAAAATATAAAGCAGGACATTTTTCATATAATTCAGAAAATGGTAGGTGCCCCTCTTGCAAAGGTACTGGTGAAACTGATCTACAAATCTCATTTCTTAGCAGTTTTACTATCCCTTGTAAAGAATGTAAGGGTTTGAGGTATAAACCAGAGATACTAGAAATTAAATATAAAAATAAAACAATATCAGATGTTCTAAATATGACTGTAAGTGAAGCTTTTGAATTGTATAAATCTCAAACTAATATTTCAACCATACTCAAAATTCTTGACGAGATTGGTATGAGTTATATAACTCTGGGACAACCAGCTCCAACTTTAAGTGGTGGAGAAGCACAACGTATTAAATTGGCAAAAGAATTAGGAAAAGCACGAAAAAGTAATTCTCTCTATATCTTAGATGAACCAACGGTAGGGTTATCATTTTATGATGTAATAAAATTAATAGAATTACTAGAAAAATTGGTTCAAGATGGAAATTCTATCCTAATAATAGAACATGATCCCGAAATCCTTTCTAACTGCGATTATATCATTGAATTAGGCCCTGAAGGAGGTCCTAAAGGAGGGGAAATCATCGCAGAGGGTACTCCAGAAGAAATAATGTTGAATAAAAATTCTAAGACAGGTCCATATCTTAATTAAATAAATTTTTTATATGTTATTATGGAAATCAAGATTCGAGGCGCACGAGAGCATAATTTAAAAGATATTGATGTTGACATCAAAGATGGACTCACCGTTGTAACAGGCGTATCCGGATCAGGTAAAACATCTCTAATTTTTGACACATTATACAAAGAAGCTCGTCGTAGATTCTTAGAAGCTTTTTCAATTAGTAAAGATGAGATGAGGTCGAATCCCGCGAAGATTGATTCGATAGCTGGTCTAGGACCCACGATAGCACTTGATCAGAACATTTTAAACAGAAACCCTAATTCCATCTTAGCTTCAGCTGTAGGTCTTATTCCACTATTTAAAATCTTGTATGCTAGATTTGGGGAGAGATATTGTCATATTTGTGGTAATAAATTATCTTTTTTAAATGAAGATGAGATAGTAGTAAAAATAGATGGATTAAGAAAGATTAGTGCCTTGAAAATCTCAGCTTTATTACTAAGGAAAGTAAAAGGGAGTCATCAAAAATTAATAGAACTTTTAAAAAAGGAATTTGGTACTGCAATAATTTTAGCAGATGGAAAACCTCTAATAACAAAACTAAATCCAAAAGTAGCTCATGATATTCAAATTCAAATCAGTCAAGTAGATGAAAATACAAATATTGAAGAAATTCGAGATATCATTAAAACGATATCATCATTAGGGGCACATTCGTTGATTCTCGAGGGTAAATCAACAAATTTTATTATTTCTCGAGTACCTTCTTGTACAGAATGTGGTACTTGGTATGAAGAGCTCGAACCCAAAGATATAAATACTATTTGCATTAATTGTAGGGGAAAAGGGTGCAGAAAGTGTAATGCAACAGGCTATTCTCCCCAAGTTTCTCGTGTAAGATGGCATGGATTATTATTCCCTGAGATATTAAAAAAATCAGTAAGTGATTTGGTCTCTATTTTCTCTGAAAAAGAATTACCAATTACTATTAGATTATTACAAGAGATCAAGAAACACTTATCGGCATTAAATTCTGTAGGATTAGATTATTTAACATTAGATCGAATTTCTCCAACTTTATCGAGAGGTGAATCCCAAAGAGTTCGTTTGGCTATAGCATTATTGAGTGAATTAGAAGATATAATTCATATACTTGATGAACCAACTATTGGGCAACACCCAGCCGATATTGCAAGATTATTGCCAATACTTCAGAAACTTGCAGGTCCAGTAATTTATATTGAACACGATCGCCAAGCGGCATCCTATGCAGATAATACTATTGATATTGGCCCTGGAGCTGGAAAAGAAGGTGGTGAAATCACATTTATAGGGACTCCTTCAGAATTATGGAAAACTGATACTTTCACAGGTAAATTCTTTAGCTTAAGGGAAAAAGTAAAAATACCTAAACATAGACCTGAGCCAAAATTGTTTCTTACTATAGAGAAAGCTTTTAAGCATAATCTAAAAAATGTTAATGTTAAGATTCCCTTAAACCGTTTAACAGTTATTACAGGTGTATCTGGTTCAGGAAAGAGCACATTAGTCGAAGATATTTTATATGCTTCATTAAATGGAGGGGAACCTGTTGGTTGTAATAATATTAAAGGTCCAAAAATCAAGGCAATCATGATAGATCAAGGACCTATAGGGAAAAATCCTCGATCTAATCCAGCTACTTATACAAATATTGCTGATCTCATTAGAAAACTATTCTCAAAAGCTACTAGATTCAAATCAACCTTTTTTTCGTTCAATACACTGGAAGGGCAATGCCCAACTTGTAATGGAATGGGTGCTCTTGAAATTAAAATGAAGTATTTACCCTCTAATTGGATCCAGTGTCCAGATTGTAATGGCCAAAGATTTTCTGAAGAGATTATAACTGAAAAGGTTAAATTTGATGGTAAAGAATATTCGATTGCAGAATTCTATGAAATACCAATAAAGGAAGTCAAAAGGATTTTTGAGAAAGAAAATAGATTATCAAAAGGAGATCTTGATTCTTTAAATTATATGTTAAAGGCTCTTGATGATATTGGGTTAGGATATCTTTCTCTAGGTCAGCCTTCTCCAACATTATCTGGAGGTGAAGCTCAAAGAATTAAATTATCTAAATATCTTGGCAAGAAGTCTCTAAAAGAACAATTAATTATTCTTGATGAGCCCTCGACAGGATTACATCCTCATGATTTGTCGGGATTATTGATAATTCTAAATAGATTAATCCAAGCTGGAGCCACTATAGTAATAGTAGAACATAATTCGGATATAATTAGAGCTGCTGATTGGATTGTAGACCTTGGGCCAGGTTCGGGGCCTAATGGTGGATTTGTAATATATCAAGGTTCATTAAGTAAATTTATCGATACAAATGATTCGCTTACTGCTCAAGCTTTAAAATTAGAAGAAAAAGTTGTCCCATCAATTGAAAAAGTAAAAGAAAAAAGGGAAAGTTCAGAAGACATTGTTATTCAAAATGCGCACATCCATAACCTAAAGAATGTAAATATTAATATACCAAAGAAAAAATTTATTGTAATTACAGGAGTTTCGGGATCTGGTAAATCCAGTCTAATAATAGATACTCTTGAGACGGAAGCTAGACGTAGATATTTAGAAACCTTGTCAATGTATGAACGACAAAGCACTAAAGAAAGTACTGAAGCATTAGTAGAGGATATTAAAGGTTTAGGTATAACAGCAACAATAATACCAGAAAAAATTATGCAAGGGTGGTTTTTTAACGTTCGAAATACTATAGGAAGGGTTACTGATATAATACTCCATTTAGCAAATATTTATTCATATATGGGAGAATTTTTATGTCCTAAATGCAGTCAGCGAATGGAAAGAAAGGAAGTTTGGTTTTGTAACAATTGTAATATTTCATTTCCCATTGCTAAACCAAGGCATTTTATATCTACGAATTATTCTGCAGCTTGTCTTAAATGTCACGGAATAGGCTCATTTCAAATTCCTAATCCAAATAAGTTAATCATTCACCCTGAAAAACCATTATGCAATGGCGCTATGTATTCTCCAGGTTTTTTTCCAAAAGGATATTTATGTAAACCGTATAATGGTGGATATTATATAGTTCAAGCTTTAGCAAAACGTTATGATTTTGATCCCTTTTCTACACCTTGGAATGAAATGAGTAAAGAAGCAAAAAATGCATTTATATTTGGAGATAAGGAAGCTTTACTTGTAGAATTTGAAAATAAGAAAGGACAAGTTAGTAGGAGAGAAATGAAATATCTTGGGTTTTATGGGCAATGGTTAAGAGATTGGGATGTAGGAGGTACCTATACCGATAAAGAAATATGCGATGAATGCAATGGTATGAAATTGCGTCCCCAATATCTTTCAATCTCCTTAAAGAATTATAACATTTTTCAAATGAGTGAACTTCCGTTTAATGATCTTTATAAAATAATAAAATCAATAAGGATTGAAGATAATATACCTGATTTTATAAGGACGAGTATTAGGATTATTTTAACTCGTTTAGAATTCTTAATTAAAACGGGTTTAGGATATATAAATCTAAACCGTGTAGCTGAAAGCCTTTCTGCTGGAGAAGCTCAGAGAATACGATTAGCTGGTTTATTAGGGAGTGATTTATCATCCTTAACGGTTTTACTTGATGAGCCTTCAAGGGGTTTACACCCATCTGAACTAAAAGCATTGCTAGAAGTTTTAATGGAATTACGTGATAAAGGTAATACTATAATCACAATTGAGCATGATCCATTATTTTTAGAAGTTGCTGATCATATAATCGATATGGGGCCTGGGGCAGGAATTTATGGTGGTCAAATAGTAGCTCAAGGAACTCTGGAAGATATTGTAAAAGCTCAAACTATAACCGGGAAATGGCTAAGCGGAGAAAGAAAATTTAAATTATCACGAAAAATTCGAAAGCCTAAGAAATGGATTAAAATATATGGAGCTAAAGATAATAACTTAAAAGGTGATTTAATTGAAATTCCACACGGTTTATTGGTAGGGTTATGTGGAGTTTCAGGTTCAGGAAAAAGTACATTAATAATTGATACTTTGGGAAGAGCATTAGTGCCTATAAAGCATACCACTTCAGTTTCTAGGGAGCCAATTGAACCGGGGAAGTATGATAAGATAGAAGGTAACCTATCAAGAACTTTAATTATTGATCAAACTAAAAAAAAAATAGGGAGCCCTCTCAAATTTTTAGGGCTAGATCACCTAATTATACGAGTTTATTCAGAGACTGAAGATGCTAAAATATTGGGTTTGACCCATAAAAAATTATCGAAAAAATGTTCTTTTTGTAAAGGGAGTGGTTATATCAAAATTGATATGAAATTTTTACCAGATATTACTGAAACCTGTGATGTTTGCAATGGATCAGGTTATCAAGCTGAAGCGTGGCAAGTTTATTATGAAGGTGTCTCGTTACCGGAAGTTAATAATTTAACTATAGAAGAAGCTTATGAATTATTTAAAGATTTTGAGACGATTTCACTAAAATTAAATTATGCCAAAAAGGTAGGTTTAGGATATTTACAATTGAATCAACCTGCTCGTACGCTTTCTGGTGGTGAAGCTCAGAGACTTAAGATAGTAAAGGAATTATCTAAAAAGACTATTAAAAAAACACTTTATATTCTAGATGAACCAACAATTGGACAACATTTGGATGATGTGTCTAATTTAATCAATGTACTCCAATTTTTAGTTGATAATGGACATACAGTACTAGTTATTGAACATCATCCACATTTATTAGCTTCATGCGATTGGATTATAGAGCTTGGACCTGGTGCAGGTCCAAAAGGAGGTCGAGTTATCTTTAAAGGCACTCCTGAAGAAATTGTTAAAAATAATACACCAACTGCACCATATTTAAAAAAAGTATTGGAGGTAGCAATATGACTTGGATTCCTTTATTATTAACTGATCCTTCACCCTGCTTAAGATATTTAGTATTAACTGAATTAATGCACCTTTCTGAAGATGATGACGAAGTTCAGGAATTAGCAAAAATGAGAGAATCAGATCCACTTGTAAAAGATTTATGCAAGCTCCAAAATCCCAATGGAGCATTGGATTCTCTAAGCCTAAATCAAATTACCTATGGTGATAATTTACAAATAACATCCATGGCATTGCAAAGATTAGGTTATTTCGGATTTGATACTTCTCATCCAGTAATACAAAAAGCAGCAAATTTTCTTTTTTCAAAACAGCAAAAAGATGGTTCTTGGCCAATGCCAGATAAGAAACAGCTTACTGATGAGGAAATTGGATATCAGATGATGCCTATTCAGACTGCTATTCCACTCCTAGGTCTTGTCATGTGCGGCTATTCAACTGATGAAAGGGCTGAGCATGCATTTGAATGGTTAATTGAACAACGCTTAGAAGATGGTGCTTGGCCCGTCGGTATATCAGCAGGTAATTATGGCGGGATTGCTGGGTATCGTCGCCTTGCTCATTCAAGATGGGGTTGTCGATCAAATACAATGGCAGTTCTTAGTTGTTTTGTTTATCATAATAAATGGAAAAAAAGTAATGTAGCAAAAAGGGCTCTGGATCTCATACTTGGAACAACATCAAAATTAAGAAATAATCTTGGTTTTATGATTGCTCGATTAATTGGATTAGAAAAGTCCATTGGGCAAATTACTTTTATGGCTAAATTTGATATTGCTCATGTATTAAATCTATGCTATAGAGTAGGAGCTAGTATAGATGATGAGCGAATTTCTGATCTGATTAAGTTTATAAAAGTTGAACAAGGAGAATATGGTTTATGGGAATATATTAAACATCCGCGAGTTACTCGTTGGTTAACTTTTGACTTATTGAGATCACTCTCCCATCTAAATACTAATATTGAGTGGATTTCTGACGAACCGCGTACTCCTTTTCAAACATATCCAAAAAAAATGAAAAGATATTAAAAAAATCTTTAAAAGCTTCATATATTCAATTTTATATTGTAAATTAAATAAGATCTTAATAAATAAAAATATGAAAACGTCACTACATCACGCACATTTATTTGCAAAAAATGTGGAAGAAAGTGTTAAATTTTACAAAGATATGTTTGGAGCTAAAATTTTGTTTGATTTGGAAATGGCAGGAGCTCGAAACATAATGATCCAGATTGGATCATCAAAAATCAATTTTTATGATCAACCACCTAAAGATCAAGGACGAGGAGCGATTCATCATTTAGGGATTGAAACAGATGATTTGGAAACATTAGTAGAACATATGAAAAGTAGAGGATTTCAATTTATTAAAAAAGTTAAAAAACTTGGTCCCTGGAAGTATATAATGGTAGAAGCTCCCGATAATGTACTTTTAGAATTATTTGAGGTTGTTAAAAGCAAAGTACCAACAACTCAATATAGGCAAATTTCATCTTTGAATTCATGATAAACGATTGATTTTTTTTTAAAATTTAATTTGTTTGTTTTGACTTTTGTTTTAATATTTTTTTATAAAAATCATAAATAATTAATTCACGATCTTCGGCAATTTTTTTTGAAATATCTAAATTCATTAGATCTTTAAGTTTTAGAATTTTATTTTCAATATGCTCTATAACTTGATTAAGGTCCCCTTTTTTTTTGATTGTGAATCCAATAGTCCGATATAGGCCTATAGCACCAAGAGCATCTAATTTATCCACATCAGATAATATTTTTGCTTCAAGAGTTTGAGGATTAGAATTACTTGAGAATGAATGTGACCTAATACAATGAATTATATTTTTATGTTCTTCTTGAGAAAGTGAAAAACCTTGAGATTGTAGAAATTTATGAGTAAATTCAGCAGATAATTCCGCATGATTCTTTTTATTCTTAATATGGATTATTTCATGAATTCTTCCAATATCGTGAAGTAGGGCAGCAACTTGCAAAACTCTTAAGTTTGCATTTAATTTTTTGCCTAATTTAACGCATAAATTATATACTCTTTCAACATGTGAAAATCCATGAATATCATCTTTTTCTGAATTGCTGATGGCAAAATCTTTAATTAATGAGAGTATTTTATCATCTAACATAAGATTAAATTCATTAAAGTTAAATTAGTTTTAAATTAATCTTTTAAAAAAAGACCAATAAAATATTAACTTTCTACGATGAATTTTTACAATTTAAAATAATATCAATTATATCTTATATAAAAAATTCAGGTAATGATGATTTTACTTTATCGATTTTCATTATTTTTTTTATTGCGTTGAAAAAATCCTCTTTTGTTATAATATCTGCATCTCTTCTAATGGCAAACATTCCCGCTTCAGTACATATTGCCTTAATATCGGCACCAGTAGCTTCGTTTGTCATATTGACTAATAATTTCAACTCAACATCATTTTGGATATTCAATGATTTCATGTGGACTTTGAAAATTGCTTCTCTTGCTCTTTCGTTAGGAATCGGAAATTCAATTATTCTATCAAATCTTCCGGGCCTTAATAATGCTGGATCTAAAATATCTGCTCTATTTGTTGCTCCAATGAATTTAACATCTCCTCGATTATCAAATCCATCGAGTTCTGCCATTAATTGCATTAGAGTACGTTGAACTTCTCTATCGCCAGATGTTGCATCTTCCATTCTTTCAGCTGCAATTGCATCTAATTCATCAATAAATAATATAGTTGGCGCTTTTTGTCTTGCTAGATTAAAGATTTCCCTAACATATCTCGCTCCTTCTCCAATGAATTTCTGTACAAGTTCAGAACTGATTACTCTAATAAAAGTTGCGTCTGTTTCATGTGCTACAGCTTTAGCTAATAAAGTCTTCCCAGTACCAGGAGGTCCATAAAATAATACTCCTTTAGGTGGTTCGATTCCAATTCTATTGAATAAATCTGGATTTTTTAATGGTAATTCAACTGTTTCTTTTACTTCTTGAATTTGATCTTCTAAACCACCAATATCATCATAAGAAATGTCTGGAATTGAATCAATTAATTCCATTCCTTTAACAAAAGGATCTAAGTTAGTAGGGAGGATTTCCACTATTTTTAGTGTATTTTGATTTAGAGCAACGCTCATACCTGGAGTTAACTTTTCAAACTTGAGATTATGATTAACATTTACTATAAAATTAGGGCCAGAAGAACTATTGACGATAATTCTTTCATTTTTATCATCTAATAGATCAGTTATTGTTGCATGCATTAAAGCGGGTCTTCTTATTTCATCAAATTCAGTTCTTAGAGCATTTAATTCTTTTTCCAAATTTCTCCTTTCAGTTTCTAATAAACTTATTTCGCTTTCAAGATTACGAAGTCTTTTCTCAAGATGTTTAGTGTAGACAATTAAATGTTCTTCATTTTTAGTATCTCTGTCTTTTTTTGTATCTCTAGGAATTGATTGCATTATTATTTAATAGAAATTTATTTTATCCTTATGTTTTTATATAAAGTACTCACATTTATTTTTATCTAAGACAAAATTGGAAACGTTTTAATATCTCTTATTGTTATTAATTTTTTTTATATCCATTTTAATTTGAGCTTAAAAAAGAAATAAAAAGGTTATCTAATGGGTCAAACTTATTTGGTTCTTATAGGACACAATCCTATTGTCAACTTTCCACTAATGTTTTTTGAAAAGTATCATCCAATTTATTATTTATCTCATTTATTTTTAAAATAATGAGCAAATGTTTCATGATTTTTTCCAAATTTTTCTCTTATAATAGTTTTAAATTTCCCGATATCTAAACGATCTTTCACTTTTTCTCATCAACATCCAGAATCTGGTTGTAAATCTATTTCACTATCAGGATATAATATAAAATTCATATCCTCTCGAATTGGCATGAATTTTATTAGATTACCCTCCTCATTAGGGGCGTAAGGCATTATTCCGATATCATCATAAATAGTATTTTCTTCAGGATTCCAAAATAATTGTAAATAGTTATGTATATATCCATCATATATAGGAAATATAGATTCTTTTGGATGTTCGAGAATATATTTATCTACGAGAGCTAAAGCTTCAACAAAATTGGCATTATCTTTTACTTGTATAGTAAACTCTTTACCTTGTTGTAAACCACTTAACGGAATACTAATTTTAAATTTAATTTTTTTAATTTTAGCAATCACCTCAAAATTATAATATAAATTTTTAAAGTTTAAATTAAGCCCTTTGCTTTAAGGAGTCCAGGTAATTCTTTTTTGAGAATAAGTGAAGATGTAAGTATTTTCTTTCCATCGACCACTATACATTTATTTCTTAAATTAAGTTCTCTTGCTTCATTGGAATTAAGATTTTTTGTATCATAATCGATATATTTGATATAAGGAGTAAGTTCCATAAAGACACGATTTATAAATTTGTCCCATTCACAAGCACAGGCATCCAGGGGGACATAAATATCTATTTTTAATTTTTTTGAACTGTTTTCACTACTTATTTTTATCACACCCTATGTTTATTTTAATCATTTTGATGAAGTCCCTTACATCTATCAGTACCACAATGAATACGTTTAGGTTTCCAATCTGGACTATCCTTATTGCAATGTGATTTTGAATGACTGCAATTCGAGTGAGAAATTTGTTCAATAGCCTCCCTTATTATCTTGGTAATCTCTTCATTCATTTTTTCTTCGTTCATAATTACTATAGCAAATTTTTGTAAATTTTTCACAATTTCTATTCTTTAATTGATAATCTATTTCAATATTAAAAATACTAAGATTTCCAAAAACCTTTTTTTTTTAGAAATCGACCTAAATATACAATTGAGAGCATCACTGGGACCTCCCAGAATAATCCCATTGTCGTCCCTAGAGCGGCCCACGTACCAATTCCATACATTGCAATTGCGGTAGCAATTGCAATTTCAAAATGGCTGGAAGAACCGATTATCACTGTAATAATTGCTTCTCTATATTTCAATCTTGTAAGTTTTGTGATCAATATATTATATCCAACTACGATAAAAAACCCTACTAAAAGAGGAATTGATATCAGTAACAATAGATCAGGATTATCTATTAGTACATCACCATTCATAGAAAATAGGACAATTAAAGTTGTCAATAAAGCGGCAATAGATAACTTTCCTACGATAGGTCGGTAAGTGTTATTGAACCAATCTTCTCCTTTAGAGTGAATAATGATTTTTTTGCTAATTATCCCCCCTAGTAATGGAAGCCCAATAAAAACAAATGTTGAGATCAAAAGAAGAATCCAATCAACTGGAATGTTTTGAATGCCTGATAGCAACGTCACCATAGGAGCATAACCAAATATTATTGTTATCGTATTAAGGCTTGTGTTTATTACATTCTGCTCTTGATTGCCTTTTGCCATCCACCCCCATACTAAAACCATTGCTGTACAAGGAGAACTGGAGAGTAAAATAATTGCAAAAGCTAACTGACGTATTGTTTCAGAGCTACCGGGTAGAAAGATTTTTACCATGGCCAAACCTACAAATGGAGCAATAAGCCAATTTGATATAATCGTTAAAATTATTGGTTTAGGATTTTTACCCAATTTTTTCAACTCAGAGGCTTGTAGATTCAACATTGCTGGATACATCATTAAAAATAGACAAATTCCGACAGGCACAGAGATTTGCCCAATCTTAAAGGATTCAAGAGCTTGGCTAATACCAGGAATAATCTGTGAAAAAAGAATTCCAATAAAGATGCAAAGTGCCACCCAGAGTGGGAGAAACTTTTCAAAAAAGCTAATTTTTCTACCTTCTTCACTCATATTAGTTCATCTTCATTATTGAGTTTTGAAACTTTATGACAATTTTAGATAATAAAATTTTTATTCAAATAAAAATTTACTGATTTGAATTAAATATTATAAATTTATTCTTCTTTTATAGTTATTGACGAATATAAGTAAAGTGTATCAAATGGATATTGAACATGAAAAAGAAATAAAAAACAAATTAATTAAGTGTGAAGATGTAGAGAATGTAGATTTGCATTTCAAAATTTTAAGAAAATTAGGAGATGAGTTATTTCAGGATTCTAAAATTAATAATCTGATTGAATTCTTAAATGCCTTATCACATAAGAAACGATTAGTCATTTTAAATATATTAAAAGAAAAAGATAGATGTGTATGTGAGCTAGAAGGAGCATTAGATGAGTCACAACCATCTATATCACATCATTTAAAAATTCTTGAAAATGCAGGATTAATTAGAGGTTGGAAAAAAGGTAAATTCACCCATTATGATCTAATTAGGGAACAAATTGAAGAATATCTGAATCAATTGCGACAAGAATTAATTTAAAAAGTCTCTTTCCTCAGAAATTAATTGCTGATAATCTAGATATTTTCTATAATATTACGAATTGACTTAATATAGACAAATTGCTTTTGATAAGCCATAAGAAATTTAAACAACATTTGATTCTTATCTCTGAGGTGTTATTTTTTGACTCAAAATGATGATAAAATGATAGGTTATTGTGGTTATAACTGTTATTTATGTGCGGCTCGATCAGATAACATTAAAATTCGACAAAAAATGGTTGATGCTTGGCGGAAATATCTTGGTCATGAACAATATACTGCTGAGAATGTTGCTTGTGAGGGTTGTAAAAGTAAAGGAAACAAAATAGCAGATAAGAAATGTGAAGCCCGACCTTGTGCACGAGAAAAAGGATTTCATAGTTGTGCTCAATGTAATGATTTCCCATGTAATAAAGTAAAACATCTTATAACTTCTTCTATTAGCATGTTAACTTACGGAGCTTCCCAATTGAAAGATATTACTGAAGAAGAATTTAATCTTTCTATTCAACAATGGAATAGTATGCCTAACTTAATAAGAATTCTAGTTGATGAAAGCCGATTACCATTATTTATTCTAGATAAAATTTAGATTATCAGATAAAAAGTTTAATTTGAATGAAAATTTAAATTCAAATTTCATTTTTCTCTTTCAAAAAACGTTTTTATAAACTTAACGATTTTTGTCGGAGATCTATTTATCGCTAACTATGATTACCGCTAAATATATATGTGTTAAATGTCATGTAATTAATGTTCATAAATTTACCAAAAAAATAAAGGAAATTGCTCAATGACTGATTTAAATGACATACCAGAATTTTCAAAGTATTTTCAGGTAGTTAAACCTTCTAAAATCCAAATCAATAAAGAGGATATTTTCTACAGAGATAAATATAATGATATTATAAATTATCTTAAGGTAATGTTATCCAATAATGACACTACCTTTTTGAATGGCTATCTCTCATCAAAAGGAGCTGTTTTAATCAATGTTAATCCTGGAACGGATATTATCGATTATATAAAATTATTATCTAAAAATTATTATTTAGATTTAATTGAATTGAATGAGAGTGAGATTTTTAACGCTCCAAAAAAATTTTTAAATAGCTTATTTTCAATTATTGAAGCTTTTAGCAAGGATATTGGAAAAAAGAATGAAAATGGAGCAAATAAAAGAGATCCTGATAAAATTGAGGAAAAAAAGTTAATACTAATTAATCAAAAACCCATATTCAAAGAAAAATTCGACAATAAAAACATTCTAGAAGTTTTTTTGAACGCATGTCAAGTTAAAGGATTTAATTTTAGTTTTATTGAATCGAATATCATTCTAGTATGGTTAAATTATGAGATTCAAGATGTTAATAGAATTTCAAATGATTTGTATGACATATTTGATCTTTTTATAAAAATTCCTTTACTCAGTAAAATAGAACGAGAACTTGTTTTAAAGGATTTTTTAGAAATCAATCCTAAAATAGTTTTTGATATAAATGATATCTTAAATCATACAGAAAATTGGGAAGTTAAAGATATTAAAAAGTTGGTGAAAGTTGGGATATTTAAACATTTTCTAAATTCGGAATTAAATGATACCAGCAATGAAATAACGGATATTCTAATTAAACTAATCGTATCAGGTGAATTTATACCAAGTATTCCAATTAAAGTTCCAATAATGAATTCAAAATTAGAAATAAATGAAGAAGATATCCAAAACAAACCAATTGACTATCATAAGGAGAATAAAGCTCTTGAGAATTCAAAAGATATTAGTAGTATTATTAATGGAATTCGTGATTCTCGAACATCAGATTTTATGTTATATCAATTATATGAGGATGCTGCATCGAAAAATTATACTGAACTTACAATTATTATTGATAAATTGAATAAAAAAGAGCCATTGGAAGATAATGATAGAAGATTGTTAGCAAAATATCCATTTATTTTAAATGATTCTCCAAATAAGGCACAAATTAATTTAGAAAAAGCTAAAAAGCGAATTGATTTAATAAGGCAAGCATTTGGAATATGAAAATAAGAAGAATGAAAGATCATGGCAAGTAGAGCGCGATCATATCTAGAAAAAGGTGATAAATACTCAAAAGAAAACAAAGAGATTTTTATTAAGAAAGTTATTTTAGAGAATTTTTTATCTTTCCAGAAGGATGAGGTAGATTTTGGCAAATCTAAATTCGTGATTATTGTAGGGCCAAATTGGAGTGGGAAAACCTCTGTATTTCAAGCAATCAAATTTGCATTAGGTAGCAATGAAAGAGATGAGCGATATAAAAAATGGGCAGATTTCATAAGAAATGGACAAAACCATGCTATGGTTGAAATCCATATTCAAAATGGAGATGAAATTATAAAAGTAAGAAGGTGTGTTATTCGAGGACAATCTCCCTACTTTAAAATTCAAAAACAAGGAGAAATGGAATTTAAAAAAGTACATGTTCAAGAAATTCAACAATTAATTTCCGATTTAAATATAAATCCTGATAATCAGTTTGCCTTTGTAAGTCAAGGTAAAATCGATGCTATTAAAAACTTAAAACCTTCAGAATTATGCTTATTTCTTGAAGAGGGTATTGGATTAAAGGATTTACGAGATGAAATTTTACAGCAAAAAACTAATGTTCAAGACTTAAATAATGATCTTCAATCTCTAAAGAGTAGAAGAAATACTTTAAATATAAATTTGGATCTATTGACTCCAAAATTGGAGCGTTTAGAAGAAAAGAATAAATTGCGAGAAATTAAAAAAAAACTAAATGATGAACTCTTATGGGCTAACAGGGATAAATTAGAAAAAGAAATTAATAATATTGAAGAAATTCTTAAAAATGTTAAATTAGTTTTAGAAGGAATAAAAAAAAAGAAAGAAATTTCTGAAAAGGAAATTAAAGCTTACTCAAATAAAATTTTAGATAAAGAACTGAATATTAACAATCTTTCAATAAGAATAGGTGAATTGGGTTATAAAAAGCAAGATCTAGTCGCACAAATTCAAAAATGGCAGAGAGATAAAATTATAGCAAAACAGGAGCTTGATGAGTTATCAGAAAAGATAAGTGAGATTAAAAAAGTATTAGATAATTTTGAAAAACAAAGAGAAAGTATCAATAATGAAACGCAGATGATAAAGAAAGAGAGTAAAAATGCAGAATTAAAAATTGATAAATTAATTAAAGAGCAGAATCAATTAATAAAAAAGATTAGAGAGAATAAGGAAATTCTTGATAAATATAATCAAATACAAGTTGAAAAACAAGAAAGATTAGTGAAAATCCAAGAGAATGAAACATTAATAAAAAAATATAACGATGAGATAAATCAATTATTCCAAAGTTTTAAAGACATTGAGCATAAGTTAGAAAAGAATAAGTGGTTCCTAGAAAATCCATCTCAAAATTTATTAGTTCAGCTTGATGAGGAACTTAAAAGAGTATCGATGAGACTTTATGAATTAGATTCTGAATTAAAACAAACAGAGATCTTAAAATCAAAAAAATTGAATAAACTCAGCATTTTGCAGGCTTCACTTAGAGAACGTAGAGTAATTCTTCCTTCAAATATTACCGTTCTTAAGGATGAAATAAAGAAACGAGGACTCAAAGTTAAAGGACCAATTATTGATTATTTAAAATATGAGGATAATTTAAGCTATGCAATTGAATCAGTTCTAGGTGAAAAATTACTTTATAGTTTTGTTGCTGAAGATTGGGATACCTTAAACTTGCTTAAGCGATTAAAAGAGAAATATGGAGCGTATTGTAATATTTACCTCCCAAAAAATATAAGTATTATTCCTATGGCTAAAATTTCAGCAAATAATGTTCTTGGTTACTTAGCAGAATTAATAAATATTATCGATGACGACATTGATATCAAAAAAGTTATTTATTCGAAAGTAAAAAATTGTCTCGTGGTAACTGATTATCGATCGGGAAGAGAACTTTATCGCACACTTAATTTTAAAGGAAAATGTGTGACTTTAAAGGGAGAACAAATAATCTCCTATAAATATGTATTTGAAACACCTTATTTGAAGAGATTGAAAGGATTATTAAGCGCAGGTACTCAAAAAGAACAATCTACAGTATTGGAGAATGAAATCAAATCTTTAAACGAACAGATTTCAGAATTAAAAGGTGAACAAGGCAAATTAGATTCAATTCAAAAAGAAATATTTAAGAAAAAAGACTCTTTCCATGATCTTCTTTACAATTTTAATCAAAAACAGCGAATTACATCTAAGAAAAATCAATTATACGAAGAAATTCATAATTTAGAAAGAAGTAATATAGACATTAAAATTGAAACTAAAGAAATACAAAAGCAAATTGAAATTTTGAAAGCTAAAACAGATCCAGAATTTTTCAAATGGAATGATAGAATTAATGAAATACCTGATGAATTGTCATTACTTTACGAAGAAAAGAAAAAATGGGATTTAAAATTAGATGAGAATTCTAGTATCCTTAAAAATGTCAAAGATAATATAAATCAATTTACTTATGAAAGAGATTCAATACTGAGAGAATATGAAGCAAAGAAAGAAGCATTTCAAAAAGCAGATAAAACTGCATTCGATACTTATCGCCAATTAGAAAATGTTGAGGAAGAGCTCGATACCACTGAAAAAGAGATCTCAGATATAAAAAGTGAGATTTCACGCTTACAAAATAAAAAAAGTGAGTTAGAAAGGAAAAATATTCAAATCACACTGAATTATGAACAGGAAATTATCAAACTTAATACATATAATCAAGATCTGGCATTAAAAAATCAGGATTTAGAACGTATTAATTCTGAAATAACTCCATTGATTTCAGAGGAAATAATGAAAATTCGTCCTGTTGAGGATATTAAACTTGATATTTCAAAGATTGACAAAGAATTAATCAAATATTTTGATGTAGATAATTCAATTTTGATTGAAAAAGACCAAATATTAAAGTCGCTGAAGAAGATTTCAAAAAATCAGAAAGATTTAGAAAGAGATATTAGAGCTGCAATTAAAACAGAAAAAAAAATGGAAAAAACCTATTATGACAAATTCAGTGTTTTACTTGAAAATCTTCAAAATAATGTTAATCAAAAATTTGAAGATTCTCAAATTAAATCTTATTGTTCTCTTGAATTAATAGGTGATATTAAAAATTTAGGTGTTGATATTAAAGCTGCTACATCAAAGGATCAATTAAAGTCATTTACAGCTCTTAGTGGTGGTCAAGTTTCTTTAATCTCGATTTGTTTAATCCTCTCCCTTCAGGAAATTAAACCTTCTCCACTCTGTTTACTTGATGAGCCTGGAATGTTTTTGGATGAAAAAAATTCTGAAATAGTTTATCAATTGATAAAGGCAACATTGGAACAAAATCCTATACAATTGTTTATGTTTTTACCAAAATCATCAAATTCATTATTCCTCCTTGCAGAAAAATTAATTGGGATTGCAAGAGTAGGAAAAAATGAGATTTCTTCTGTATTTAAACCTAAAATCGTAAAAAAGAGATGAGTTCATATAAATTATGGATTATAATGATTTCTCCGAAGAAATAAATAAAAAAATTGAACAAGTTAAAGAAAAAGTGCTTTCAGGAGAAATTTCACTTTTGGATATAGAACTAGTGTCTCTTTTTGAAAATATAAAGGATTCTCTTAACATTTATAATATTAATAGGTATTCAATAACATTTGAGAACGCATTTCAACTTTTAACCCAAAAATTTGAAGAATTAAAAATATTCCTTAATTATTTAGATAATAAAGATAAATTTCTAAGTTTTCTAAAAACAAATCCAAAGGATTCAGATATTTATGATTTATTAAATGATTGTTGGAGAGAACCTTTTACTATAGACTCTCTATCTTTGAAATTTCTCGAATATTCCAAAGATCGATTAGTTTCTGAAAAAGAAATACCTATCACTATTGAAACGATTGAAAAAATTGATGTTAAAGAGAATTTTTTATTGGAAATACCAGACAAAAAATTTACTGAAAAAATGATGGCTTTTTTTGAGAAAATAAAAGATAAATTGCCATGCTCATATGATGAAATTTTCATTGATGAAAGTGAACAATTGAAGGTTTACGAGAATTTTGTATTCCTTTTACACTTACTCCAATTAGGTAAAATAAAATACCAAAAAGAAACAAAATTTTTATATTTATAGGGGGTTAGAATTAAATTTGAACGAATTGACAGTTTTGATGCATTTTCTTAGCAAAAAAGTAAATAATTTTCAGATCGGAGCCACTCAAGAGGAGATTTTAAGAGCTTTAAATGTTAATGACAAAAATAAAACAATTTACTTTCAAAATCTAATTAATAATTTAGCTAATTATCTTAATCCTTTAGGACTTCAAGTAAGATTTAATCCTCTTAATTCTTGTTGGTACATTGTTTTTGAACAAGAAACAACTGAAATTATTTCAGCAAATCCATTCGAAGGAAATCCTAGATTAGCAGCAACATTATATTGTACTTTAGTAAATTGCTTTAATAGTTCTGGGGAAACAACAATTCAGAAAATTAAGGAAATTAGAAAAAAAAAGGGGGTTATAGAGGACCTCAAGGAATTAGAAAAATTGGGCTTTGTCACATATCAAAAGAACTTTAATAAAATTTCTTTGACTCCGTTGATTGGATACCTTCTTGATTTAGAAAAATTATTTTTAAAAATTGCTTTAAAATTGAAGAAGTAAAAGTGAAAAGTTGTATTCTTGTTAATATAAAATGTGAAGGCTTCTAATGCTTTGTAGTAATATCTAAAATCATTTCTGCAACTTGGTTATTATAGGTCTCAATATCTTCAAATCCTTCTATAGTTTCACCACAAGTTATAAATGTGTCATTAATAGCGATTTTACGTTTTTCAAAGAACTCAGCAATTTGTTTTTTAACCCCGTTAAGTTTTTTGTCTTTATCTCCTTTAACTAAGTCGATTTTATTTATGCATACATAAATTTTATCTGGGAAAAAGCGAACATCATTGAAAAATTCAAATTGAGGCTTAAGGTCTCTATCAAGTGAAAAAACAGCTATAATCTGGGTAGCGATACGAGAAATGGTTATAATGCCCATTTTCACCACAGCACGAGACCGATCACCTCCCGGGGCAAAAATTGTATGAGCTTTGTTAGATTCATCTTCTCTAAAGACAATTCGGTTAGGATGAATTGTTTTTGTTTCTTTTTCATTAAGAGCATCCTCTTTTTCGCCTCCTGGAACTGTGGCTTCACCTGAGAAGTCAGCTTTAACAACTGAACACTTTATACCCCCCTTAACATTCTCGATATCACCCTTTTTTAGATATCGCACGAATAATCGAAGGATACTAGTCTTTCCAACGCTTACATCACCTAGGAGTCCAATGTTTACCATGTTTTATATATCCCCCTCCAATAGTTTATTTAATAGTAATTCATAATCAGGTATCAAAAATTGTTCAAGTAAAGCATTATTGTAAGCATGAATTAAGGCTATAAGTATTTCTTTAACATTCTTTGCGTTTTTTGCATATTTTATTAAATTCTCTGCTGTAGGTTCTCCATTAAAATCATTGACTTTCTCGTCAAAGCCAAATTTTGAAAGTTCAGGTAAAGAGTTGAAAAACCCAAAAGCAGAATATCCTTGATATTGGTAAAAGATAAAAAATCTTGTTTTAATGTTCCTAATAATTTGAGTCAAATATGCCGAAGGATAAATCTCCCCTAAGGTTAAATCTTCATCTTGTTTAATTATGAAATATGGAGATATTGGTGATACTTGAGTTCCATACATTTCTTTTGGAGGTATAGAAATAAAGGGTAATTTTTCTGAGACTATAGTCCAGAGATCTTCTCTTTTCTTTTCTAACAATATATCTTTTATTTCATCATAAGCAAAATAAAAATCTGATTGCAGTGCTAATAATGAGCTTAAATAAACAGAGAGTGAAGCAAAAGTAGCTTCTAATACGGGTCTTCTTCCACCATCTTCTTCTGACGGCTTTACAGCACCTTTCCACGCTCTTAATCCCGAATATGCAAATGATTTGACATCAAAAAAAGCTCCAGAAAGAAATAAGAAGGAAGGAGCTTCACCTTTTTCACCAGATAAAAATCCTATAGCTTTTTCAATTAAAATACTCTCTAATTTCTCGTCATGAAATTTTGAGTGGATTTGTGGCATTTGGAGCCAAGATTTTTTCTTTGCCATGGTTAATATATTCCCTATGATAAATTGGTTAAAATAAATAAGAATTGCTGTATAATTAATTTTTACTATTTTAATTAAACAATATATTATCTCAATATAATATTTTGTGTATAAAAAGTGTCAGTTTAATTGAGTTTATCTCAATTTCCAGATCTCTAAAACAAAATAATTCTTTCTAATTACTCGAACTGATTTCTTTAGCTAAGAGTTCTCTCATTTTTGAGGTAATGATATCATAGTCTTTTATCGATTTTAAGCCTTTAATATTCATACTTTCGATGAATTCACTTTTTTTAAAATAACTATAGTCTAAACTTAAGTTTGGATTATCTTCTTTTATTTTAATAAGTGCTCCTTTTAGAAAGATATATATGAAATCCTCAGAGGTTTCTTTAATAGATCTCTTCTCTGGATCAATAAATTTAATCTGAACCCTGTTAAAATCATAAAAGTTAAGGACACATAATAATTCCTCATCTTTACCTTTACTTTTAGAAAAGATTTTTCTTTTAATATTAGTTCCTTCAACTTTCTCTTTTGAAATTTCTTCAACGAAATAATCCTCTTCATTTTCTTTAGTTACTTCTTTAATCAATGCGTTTGAGTAAATCTCATCTGCACTGTGAAAAGATTTGCCTGAGATAAGAGAATTCAATAGATTTAAGACGTCTCTCAGTTCATTAATTTCTAATTTTAAATCTTCAAGTTCTTCCTTTTTTTTATAATAAAGATTTTGAATTTTACTAAGCATCCGTGATAACTTCTCAATTTCAGTTTCCGTGTCTTTAGGATCCATTGATTTCATATATATTTTATAAGAACTTAAATTTATTTAAAAATTAGTGCTATAGATTAATTAAGTAATTTATTTTAATGTGAAATTAAAATGGAATCAATGATTATAACTCCAAATTCAAATGACCCAGAAGTTCAAATTTTATCTGAAGAATTTAAAAAACGTGGTTATAATACTCTTTACTTCATTCCATCAACGATTAAAGTAAATGTTGGTTTCCAACGTAACTTTTATAAACAATTTGAATCTCTTGAACCTAAAGCTGCTCTTGTACGAGGATTCGGAGCAGCAGCCACTCAAAAGATTTTCTTTAGACTTGATATTCTACGTTCTATAGAAGAATACAATGTAAGATTAATCAATTCGAGAGAATCATTAGAGATTGCCAGTGATAAGTTTTTAACTTCGATTTTTTTAGAGAATTACAACATTCCTACACCAAAAACAATAATTTGTGAAGATCCACATAAAGCACTAGAAGCTTTTGATGAATTGGGGGGAGATTGTGTTCTAAAACCTCTTTATGGTTCAAAAGGAATTGGAATAACTCGATTGAATGATAAGGCTTTTGCAGAAAATGTAATATATTCTCTGGGTCAATTAAATCAAATTTTTTATCTACAGGAATTTGTTGAACATTACAATCGAGATATAAGAATACTTGTATTAGGAAAAAGGGTGATTGCTGGAATGTATAGGATTAGTGATAGTTGGAAAACAAACATTTACGCTGGTGCTAAAGCTGAACCTATAGAAATAACCAAAGAACTAGAAAACCTCGCAATAAAGGCAGCAAAAGTTACTAAAACTGAAATTGCCGGAGTTGATATAATAGAGTGTGAAACAGGATATACTGTGTTGGAAGTTAATTCGATTCCAGGATTTACAGCGTTACAAAAGGTTACGGACTTAAAAATAGCTGAAGAAATAATCAATTATTTCCTTGATACAACTACCTCTTAGGTTTTCAAAATTAAAAAATTAAAAATAATTAAATTAAATATAGAATTGATTTTTTATAAATCTTCGATTAGTCCGATTAAAAACGCAATAATTAATAAAATCCCTGCTAATATGTCAGCGAATATAGCAAGCAATATTCCTAGAATAAAAAGCACTAACCAATGGAATGGTATTGGCTCGTTTGGTCTTATTCCAACTAATAAAGTGATAATTACTATAACTAACCCTATGATAAAGTTAACAACAACGTCCAGACCTACATCAATAGGCAAAAGTCGAAATTGAGTACCATAAGGAGTAAGTCTAATGATTATGTAAACCAAGCCCACTAAAGCGCCTAAAATAGTCAAGAATTTCATTAAAGTTTCATTCTTATAGTGTTTTTTCATGTCGAATCATTTTTTTGTAATAATTTTTTTTATTAATTTCTTAATTTATATAAGATTTTAATGTTTTCCATATTCAAATATCATTAATAAAAGAAATTTATGAAAAAAACTTTATTTACAAATTTAACAAATCAGTATATATGATTCTTAAAAACAATAAAAACAAAAGTGAAATTTTTACACATACTTATTCAATTGTTGCAAGAGATCTCAAAACAGGGGAAATGGGAGTAGGCGTTCAGAGTCACTGGTTTTCAGTAGGAAGTATTGTATCATGGGGAGAAGCAGGTGTTGGTGTAGTTGCAACACAATCATTAGTAAATAAATCCTTTGGATTACGTGGACTTGATCTATTAAAGCAAGGTAAAACTCCTAAAGAAACAATAGACATTTTAATTTCAGAGGATGAAGGAAGGGATGTAAGACAATTAGCTATTCTAGACACTCAAGGACGTGTAGCAACACACACAGGATTAAAATGCATAAAACATGCTGGCCATAAAGTTGGAGATAATTTTTCTGTACAAGCAAACATGATGCTTTCAGACAAAGTATGGCCAGCAATGGCAGAAGCTTTTGAGAAGTTCACAAATTTATCATTACCAGAACGAATGATTAAAACCTTAGAAGCTGCGGAGTCTGTTGGAGGAGATGTAAGGGGAAAGCAATCTGCTGCATTATTAATGGTTGCTGGTAAGCCAACCGAAAATAAATGGGAGGATCCTATAATTGATCTCAGAGTAGAAGATCATATTGAGCCATTGAAGGAATTAAAAAGATTATTAAGAATATTTCGGGCATATGAACATATGAACAATGGAGATCTTGCAATTGAAAAAGGTGATATGAAAAAAGCACTTGAAGAATATGACGCAGCTCAAAAAATGTTCCCTGAAAATCTTGAGATGATGTATTGGACTGCAATTTCATTAGCAAATCAAAATAAATTGGAAGACGCATTAATATTGTTTAAAAAAATATTTAAGAAAGAAAGAAATTGGCGTTTACTCACAGAAAGATTGCCTCATTCCGAATTATTAAATTTAAGTGAAGAAGATTTAAAGAAAATCTTATCATTAAAGTAGACAACATAATTTTCTTCTTATTTTGTTGATATTATAATACCGTGATATTTTTGTGTTTTAAATATTAACATGATTGAAAAAAAAATGTGATTGAGGAGAAAATTTTACGCTACAAAAATGGAATTGCTTTAGCAAAAGAGCTCTCAAGAAAAAAGCATGCTGATCACGATTATTATAATGATTTAGTTTCCAAATTTGAAAGGATCTTAAAATTTTATGAAGATTTAAAGGTATGGAAAGAATTTTCAAGGGAATAAATGAAAATTAAAATAACATTTTTTTTAATCATTAGCTTTATATAAATCTACATTAACGAATGGTAATAGGGCGCAAATTACTGCTTTTGCCAGAATATTTGTTCTTGTAAGAGTATTTTTACTTAAGAAGCTGATAGCTCCGTTTTCAAATTTTAATTTTTCATTATTTGCTAGTTCACCCATAATATCACCAATTTCAATCTTAGGATTTTGTAAAATTTGACCTATTACAAACTTAGGATATTCGAAAGCATTGCCAGAGCCAAGTGAAATTTTACTTTTTTCATTAATTATAGCGCAAAATTGAAAATCCATAAACCCTGTTCTAGTATAGGGTATCTCAACTAACCCTGCTTCAATTCCTACTCCAAAAATATTATTATTAATCCCTTTTTCATAAATCAGGAAATTTAATGAGTCTTTGGCTCTATTAATAGCCCCATTGATAACATTATTTAATCCTATTGGTTGATCAGATACTTTTGAATCTACTTTAATGTTATATACTTTAAAATTTTTATAATATTTACTAAAAGCTAATTTAACTGCCTTCAATTTTGCGAGATTTAAAGAGCCAAGGCAAATATTGATATTATTTTGTATAATGATTAGGATCCCTCGAACTTTAAAAGATTTAATTTAAATTCTTCTTTTAAGATTTTATATAACTTATGTATAGGCAATCCAATTACATTGGATGAAGAACCTTCAATTTTATTTATGAACAAACTAGCTTTATCTCTTATTGAATATGCCCCAGCACGTCCTTTCCATTCATTTGTTTTAAGATACGATCTAATTTCTTCATTAGAAAGCTCAAGAAATTGGACATATGTGATATCAGAATCAATAATAATTTTTGTACCACTAGTTTCTGTAATTGCTATACCAGTAATTAGTTTGTGAGTCTTTCCATTCAATTTTTTAAGAATTTTAAACGCTTCTTCTTCATTTTCTGCTTTACCGATAATTTCTCCATTTAGTACTACTAATGTATCAGCCGCTATAACTATCGCATCTACTTTCGTTTTTAGTAACTTATTTCTAGCGAATATTGCTTTTGCTTTAGCCAATGCTTTTACAAGGCTGTCCACATTTGAAAATTTAGCTTTATACTTATCTTCATCAATGTTTGTAACAAATATTTCAAATGGAATTCCTGCAAGCTTAAAAATTTCACTTCGATCAATTGATTTTGAAGCAAGAATAATTTTTTTCAAATATGTTTTCACGTGGTTTGAAGTTGAAAGCAAATATATTTAATTAATTTTAAAGAACAAATATATAATAATTACAAATTAAGTAATAAAAATTATGGTATGCTTTCTTCTGTGTTTATTATTAATTATGTATTCTTACATGTTTATTCTTTTCGAATACATCCATTTCTCATATAAACCAGATTATTTAAATAATTATTTTGGATTTATTTCATTATTATTTGTGTTTTTTCATATAATTTTATTTCTTTTATTTATGATTCAAGACTTATTGCTCCAATCGTTTTTCGTTCCATTATGGTTAATATCATTAGGAATTCCTATTTTATTCGTAGGAATTTTAATTGCTATCTCAACAATTACGGTTAATTTGATAAAAAAAGATTATAGAAAAGAAATTTCAAAATTAAGTTTAAAATTGGAAGATAAAAGAAGGCACTGGAGTAAAGCAAAAAAAGACACTCTTAGAAAATTAAATCATATTTTAATATTTACAGGACTTTTGGTTGTGTGGTATATTGGTTTATTTCTAGCTAATATTTATACAGGAACCTCAGCAGGAATGATTCCAGAAGAAAATAATATGCTTTTATTATATTTGAGAATTTTCAATAACCCAAATTCTATTTCACAAGTACTTTTTTCATTAGGGTGGTTCTACTATATTTTATTTTTCTTTTTTTATATAATGTTTTTATTTATGATATCCAATGAATTTGCACGTAAATCTAAAAAGATTTATTTTCCATTTACATTTTTTACTAGAATATACCTTTCTGAAAAAGAGAGACAAAATTATGGTACCTATCTATATTTCTCAATTGGACAAACATTTGCTGCCTTTGTATGTCCTCCAATGGTATTTTTTATGATATTAGGGACTGGTTCAATTAGTGACTTGATGGCCAGTCAGATTGGAATAAGATTTGGGAAACGGAATATTAAGTGGAATCAAAATAAAACTTGGGAGGGTACAATTGCAGGTTCACTAATCACTTTAATATTAGGATTTTTGTTTGTAGGCATTTATTGGTCAGTTATTTTTACTTTAGTTTTCCTACTTATTGATATTTCTACAGATAAACCCCTTGATATATCAGATAATTTATTAATTCCCGTTGTTTTTAGCCTTATATATCTATCTATAAGGTTCTTTTTTAATTTTGATTATTATACGATCTTAATATTTTGGATTTAAAATGGTTTAAAAAAATGTATTTCCTAATTACGAGCTTAATATTAATTGGGTATTCAATTATAACTTTTATTTATACTGTTAAAAATAAGAAAATTAAGAAAAACAACCATATTTTTACTAATGAAATTTTAATATCGCTATTGTTCTTAATAGCAGGAATCTTATTTCCATTTATGTATCAACGCCATTCTCCTAGTTTAAGCCAAGATTCCTTAAATCTATTATGGTTATCAACATCCATCATTTTTTTAATAGAAATGAGTGTTTGGGGGCTCACATTAATTTATAATGCTATAATTTCAAAAAAAAATCCTGAAATAATGGCTGAAAGAGATTACAGCAGATTCTGTGAAGAATTCAACAAGAATTGGGTGGATGATTTAAAAAGCGAATTAGGAAGAAAATTTTTGCATTTATTTACATGTCTTATTATTTTTGTATTTTGGACGTTAGGGACTATTCTGGAAGATTTAGGGATTTTAATACAATGGGGGTTAGATAATTATAGCTTTTCTTATTGGTTAACCATTACTGTTGGTTACGGTTTTGTATTCATGTTTCAAGTAGCCGATCTTACTCGATTGAATAAGTATTATATGCTTCCAAATTGGGCAAGAAAGTGGTATTTAGATATGAAACAAAGCGAATTACATACATTTATAGCATCTACTCCATTAGTATTATCTTTTTCACCATTTATTTTTGCCCCCTTTCCGATTTTTGCAGCAGTTGCCTTAATAACTACTGGATCTGATGGAGTTGCTTGTATAATAGGAAAAAAATTCGGAAAACGGCACCTGAAAACAAATACTAAAAAAACTGTTGAAGGTCTTATTGCGGGTGGTTTTACTACATTTATAATTGTTATTCTAATTTCGATATTATACTATCGTTGGATGCCCGTAACTATCGAAAAAATAATTATTATGAGTATTGTTGCTACTTTGTTATTTATGCTCATCGATGCTTATATTCAGAATATTTCAGATAATATTTTAAACCCCTTGTTAACTGGTTTTGCCATGTGGATAATATTTTTACTCTAAAATTAGAAGATAAGTTTATCCTCCAAAATAAACATAAATAAACACAATTTGGTCCCCATCTTTTAGCTTGGTTTCCAAAAATTTGTCATGCCGATAGCTTCTGCCATTAATAATAATAGAAAGAAGTTTGTTAAATTTTCCTTTCTCCCCTTTTTCCCAAACTAAATCGGTAAATTTATCTCCAAATCGCTGTCCAAAAAATTCTATTAATTCATTTAATGTGAGCTCTTTATCGAATTCAATTATTTCATTAAGATTTTTAGTGATCTCATTAAATGGTGGAGAAAATTCAAGATTTAATTTCATATTTTACGTAAACCGTCAATTTACTAGGCTTAAGAATTTAAAGAGAATAAATTAATAAAAATTTGATGTTAATAAAAAATAAAAAGAAAAAAGAAGTTTTAAAATAATATTTTGGTTTTAATCATCTTCAGTTGCTTCTTCGATTGCTTTCTTTACGCCTTTTTTTACGCTGCCTTTCTTAACCGCTTTTTTCACACCCTTACCTACAGCTTCAGAGCCTGTCACGTTTTCTGCAATGCTACCTAAGCCTTTAGCCAATCCTTTCTTAAGTTTTTTTCCAAATCCTCCCATAATAATTTCACTATCTCTTTAATTTAATTTTGTACTAATTCTTTATAGATATGTATATATTCTTATAATAAAATAATGAAAATTTGAGTATTTTAAATATTTGTATAAAGCTGATTTGATAATTTATTATACTCTATGGAATTTTATTAAATTTGTAATAATTAAATTCTAATATAGTAAATGGTAAATATCA
>JBHLLJ010000026.1:0-13481 GCA_048885705.1 Candidatus Hermodarchaeota archaeon
TTCATAGTTATTCACAAATAATAAGTTAATAAAAAAGTATTAGCAACAAACATCACTGTTATTAAAATTTTAATAAACACTTAATATACGTGATATGCTTATATACGAAAGTTGGATTTATAAATCTTTGTTTCAATCTGAAAATTTTTAATGCTTTTTAAGAAAAAAATATACAGATTTTTGTTGTATTTTATTGATTATGGGAAAGAAATGGGAAAACATTCATTAAAAATTGAACTAATAGTAAAATAATTTCAAAAGTATCCCTTCAAGAAAAAAGGAAAGCAAATATTAATTATAATATAAATAAATAGATTAGAATAAAAAAAAAAAGTTTTTACTATTAATTTATTATTCGAGCTTTTATAGCAGATTTTGCTTCTTTAAATTGATTATACTGCTTTCTAACATATTTTATAAATTTTAACAGTAAGATTGTTCCAATTATAGTCATTGCAAACAATATCAATGTACTATAAGGTGTGAATGAACAATGGGCGTAGTATCCTAAATAGCATAGCTTACTTGCCTCATCCGGAATTAAAGTTATAATCCCTGAAGTAAGTCCACCTATTATTAGAGATCCTATGAAAATTGCATAGAATAAAACTAAGAATGATTTTATTATTATTCTAACTACTTTTTTAATTGAGTTTTTATTTAGTTCCATTAATACTCACCTCATATAATTTTGAGTTAATTTAATAAACTTTATTTTCGTCATATATTTCCATGTGTGCTGAAAGGTGGTTAGCATATCAAAAATCTAATATGAAAGTAATTAGATTTTCATTTAAAGTGTAAAAAAGTTGTGAATTGAATAGTTAATTTATCACCCAAATAGTTGAAATATTAGAAAAATATAGTATTATAATTGATTATTTAATTAGCTTTTAACTGAACTTAGAATTATATCTAGGGGCATTCAATTAATATAATAAAAAACAATGAGGTGATTTTTATTAACTTTAGTTGCCCTTGCCCAAAATTAGGATGTTCTAATCATGGAAATTGTGAAGAATGCAAAAAATATCATTTAACTTCTAATAGTTTGCCCTTTTGTAAACGCAATCATGGTTGGTTTACAAAAATATTCTATCGAAAAAATTATGAATTACTTCAGACACTAAAAGCCGGGGGAAAAGTATGAAAAAAGCACTTGTTTTATATGATTCTGTCTATGGGAATACGAAAAAAGTAGCAATGTCATTAAGTCGTGGTTTAGAAGCTGGAGGACTCTATGTAGACAGTTGTAATATACAAGAATTTAATATAAGTGAATTAAAAAATTATGATCTTATCGCTATTGGAGGTCCAACACATTTTCATGGAGCATCTAAAAAGATAAAGTCATTTTTAAAGAAAATACAACATATCAAAATGGAAAGTAAACAAGGATTTGCTTTTGAGACAAAAGGAGACTTTAAATTAGCTGGATCTGCAGCCAGACGGATATTGCGATATTTAAAAAAGATGAAATTGACAATAGTTCATCCAAAAATTACCGGATTAGTTCTTGATAAAGAAGGACCTCTGCAAGATAGTACTTCAGATTTAATGGAGCAAATTGGAATAAAGATTTCAGAAATAGTAAATAATCATTTTAAAAAGAAAGAATTGAATAATGAAATTAATCAACCTGATAAATCAATTGCTAAAATTAATTTAAGCTTATTAAAGTGGATTATTTTAGGTGGTGGATCTTTGTTTTTCTTTATTCGAGCGCTCTATCTTGCAAGTACAGGTGGAGATTGTTTTGGTACAATCAATCCAATTGCTTCTTGGACTTTATTAATTTCAGAAATAACTTTATCAGGAATAACATGGATAATCGCTTTAGTATGTTTACAATTGTGGTTAAAAAAGAAAAATCAACATTTAATATTGAGGAATAAGAAAACTCAAAAGATTTTATTGTTTACTGGGTGTGCAACGTATATTATGCATTTTATAAGAGTTGCGATTTGGATAATGCTTTGTGTATTATAATCCAAATATTTCCTAAATTATATAAAAATTTTTTTTGCTTCAATTCTTTATTCTTCAATTAATCATTTTTAAATTTCTTGTTTTCTTGATATCCAGTTCCTATTATTTCACCAATCTTATAATAACGATTATCTAATGCATAAATAATTGGATCCAGTTTTAACAGATCTCCAATTTTTTGACCCTCTTCCCCTTTAATTACAAAATCTTCACTAACATAAGATTGTACTACATCTCCAATAAAAATTTGCCTATGTTCAATTGAAAATTCCTTTATAACTTTGCATTCTAAATTCACAGGGCATTCTCGAATCATCGGGGCTGTTTTTAATTTACCAAAAAAAACATTAAATAATCTTGATTTATCTATATCTTTTCCAGATACTACTCCACAATAATCAGTTTTTGCGAGAAGTTGAGTTGTGGGGAAATTTATACTAAATGTTTCATTTTCAAGAATTCCTTGATTTGTAAAATGATTTTGGCTTGAAGAAATGTAAACAATTGGAGGCTTAATACCCATTATCCCAACATCTCCCAATGTCTCAAAATTAGGTTGATTATTAACAAGTGCCCCAACGAGAACTATTGGGATAGGATAAATTAAGGGGACCTTACCAAATTTAACTTTTTCAGCAGAAGATAATGATTTTATGTAGAATTTATTCATTTGGTATATTAACCAACTTTTTAAGGGATCTTGAATTGGAACTTTACTGAGATCCATCAGATCCTCAAAACGAACTGTAATTAATTTATTGACATTTTTAGCTCGATAAGCAACGGGACAATTATAGTATAGATTTAATGGATAATTATATTTGAAAGGGAGTTCATAAATTTCATTCTGTTCCAAAGTTGAGAGAATCACCCCTGATAAAACTGCTTGATGCATGAAAATAGCATATAGATGATTTTTGTTGTAATAATCTTTAAAGACTCGTTCATTGAATAAATCTTTATAAAAATGCCACCATGATTGAAGTAAGCCTTTCCTAGGTCTAGTAATTAAACACCCCGCATTAAAGTAGGGTCTAAGCTTGTTATGATCTATGTGTGTTTTCATTGGGAAAATCTTGTCTTTAGGCACTTTGCATTTCTTATATACATTTTCCCAAAACGGATCGATTGGTTCATCAAAAAATGAACCAATATTAGTATGATGAACTGGTCGATATCCTAAATTCTTATCTTCATCTAAAAGAAAATGTTCTGGTTGGTTAAAAATTATTGTATTTGAACCTAACCATGCAAGAAGTTTTGTCTTTTCTTTTGCTAATAATTCAGCATTAGCAGCAGCATGAACATATGTAATAAATGGAAATTTTGGGTCATTCTCAGAGGAAAAGGGAATAAAATCAACATTTAGAGATAAAAGCAAATCTCTCATCTCCTTAGCAATACTTTCTACTGGCTTTGGAATTAATACCCAAATTGGATAATCTGATAAAGCTTTCCCAAATTTACGAATGCTTGCTGCTAAAATTAAATCTTTTGGGTCTGAGCAGTCAGAGAAATATGCATAAATTAATTCTTTCATCCTATGTGTTATCATAATATTTTCATTTTTAAATGAATATAAACGGAAAAATAAGTAATCAAATTATTTTGATGGATTAAATTCTATAATTTATATCATAAAGTAAAGTGATAATGAAATTTTTCTTTTATTTCTTCTTTTCAATCTCATTTTTCAGAATTGGACTAGTTGTAAATTTATACCTAACAGAATCCATCCTTTTTCTAAATGTATAACCATTTTAATTACTTAAATAACAATTTTTCTTTCCAAGTATCAAAATAATATACTTTAAACATAATATCAAAAACGATTGATTCAATTTTTTCTTGTTTTATATTCTCAACTAATTCTGTTAATTCTTTCATTGTATTCGCCCAAACCCAACATACAATCAGATTTGGTAAATTACTAAATGTCCAACAGTAGAAAAGATTAGGATCATATTTTTCATTCAAAAATTTTGCAACTTCATTTTTGTCTGCTGAAGGACTTAAAGTTATTTGAAACAGAGCAAAAATATCATTTGAATCTTCAGGATTAAAATCAATAGATAATTCAATAATACCTTCATCACTCATTCTAGTTAAACGGCGTCGTATTGTATTAGCTGTACTATTAACTTCATCTGCTATCTCAGATATAGGCTTTCGCGAATCATTATGTAATGATCGAATAATTTGTAAGTCAAGTTTATCATAATTCATCGATCTTGATTTAGGAACAATGTATCGGATGGGTGTTGTATACTGAACACCAGAGAGCAACCCTATTTTTGGAGATTGAAATTCAACTGTCTGAGAGACGAAAGAGGTATAATTATCTAATTGATGAATGTTTTCTAGCATTGAACCAATATACATGTAATTTCTACTTGATAAAATTATTTGCCAAGTATTGTCATGCTTTCCTAACTCTATTATGGCGTTATCAATATTTTGAGTATTACTTTGACCAAATATAAATGCATAAATAGCATTAATCGCGTATGGTTTTAGTTTTGCAGTGAATTTTTGTATAATTCTAAGATCAATTAGATTTTGAACCCTTTTAAACACAGCATTAACAGACAAAGCTAAATGTTCTGAGATTTCTCTATAGGATAATCTAGAATTATTCATTAAAAGTAGAATAATTTTGAGATCGATCTCATCCATAATATTATACAATTTAATTTAGATTAAATTTCTTTAGTTCGAGTCATTTTATTAAATTATAAAACTCCGCTCTATAAGAACAAAATTAATTAATAATTATAAATTTGAGAATTAAATTGAAAATATAAACACTTTTTGAAGGTAAGAACATGGAAGTAAATAAGGATTGGTTTATCAACAAAATCAATAAATTCCTTAAAGATGATGACAGTAATAAAATGAGCAAAGTTGATGGTTCACTTATTTATGAACCGAATGTACTTGTAGGCATTACAAATGGAAATGACGTTATTTATTCTAAATACAAGAGTATTATTGGTGATTTCCATTTAACTCCTTCTGAGGCTTATGAGTGGTATTGTAATGAAAACAATCTTGAATTTAATGATAAAAATCTTAGTGTAGTTGCTTATATTTTACCTTTAAATCAAGAAACTAAGATTGAGAACTACATTTATTCTAAAACAATGCCCTCTGAAAGATGGGCTCATACAAGGCTTTTTGGCGAAGAAGCGAATAGAAATATCCAAAGCTACTTAGTTGAGGAATTGAATAAGCTTGGGATTAATGCGTTCGCTCCTTCTCTCGATAAGAGATTATTTAAAGTAAATCGAGAAATTTGGGCGTCTAATTGGTCTCATAGGCATAATTGTTTTGCTGCGGGTTTAGGTTCATTTGGATTATCCGATGGGTTTATTAATGCACGTGGGAAAGCAATGAGATGTGGTAGCTTTATAGTTGATTTAAAACTCCCTTCTGATGCTCATAATCGACCTTCAGATCCTTATGAGTATTGTATTGAATGTGGAGAATGCATTTCTAGATGCCCTGTAAATGCTATATCCTTCGAACATCGGCATAATAAAATGATTTGTGCACCACATTTGATAAGTACAATTCCCTTCATCAATCAAACCTATGGGATAGATATTTTTGCATGTGGATTATGTCAGGTTGGAGTATCATGCTCGGATGGTATTCCAAAAAAGAAATAGAAATAAGACAAAAAATAAAATAATTTTAGTTATTATTGATAAACTATGAAAATAGTAAGAATAAACGTTGAGAATAATGGTATTCGATTTGACGAAATAACACCAGAATTAAAATATTATTTATTTGGTGCGAGAGGCCTCAGTTCTCAGATCATTCACGATGAGGTTCCTCCTTTATGTAATCCTTTAGGAAAAGAAAATAAATTAGTAATTGCCAATGGTCTTCTTGCTGGTAGCCCCTTTCCCTGTTCTGCACGTACATCAGTTGGAGCGAAAAGCCCATTGACTAATGGGATAAAAGAGGCAAATGTAGGTGGAAGACCTGCCATGATGCTAGCAAGACATGGGATTAGAGCAATTATATTAGAAGAAATATCACCAATATTAAAACTAATTTTAATAGAAGAAGATATTATTAAGATTTTAACTGCAGAGGAATTTACCGGTTTAGGGAATTATGAACTTCATTCAAGATTAAGACAAAAATATGGAGAAAAAATTGGGATTTACTCAATTGGTCCCGCAGGTGAATACTTGATGAAATCTGCAACTGTAGGAGCAAATGATTTAGAAGGATACCCAAGTAGACATGCTGCTCGAGGCGGTTTAGGAGCTGTTATGGGCTCTAAAAAAATTAAAGCAATAGTGATTATCCCTCCAAGAACTTCAAACGTAGAAATGTACGATATTAAAAAGTTTAGGGAAGTATCAACTCCCTTTGCGAAAGAATTGGCTCAAACTAAGGAGAATTTTTCAATTTTCGGCACACCTATGATGATGGCAGCCATGAGTGGATATGGAGGGATACCAACAAAAAATTTTAGAATGGGTTCATATGATAAGATTGAAAACATCTCAGGAGAGAAACTTCATGAACTTGTAGTTGCGAGAGGAGGTAAAAAGAGATTAGCGTGTTCTCCAACATGCGTAATTAAATGTTCAAATTTGGTTATTGATGAACACGGAAATCATATTACATCTAGTCTAGAATATGAGACAATGGCGCTGAATGGAAGTAATTTAATGATTGATGATCTAGATAACCTAGCTAAAATTGATCGTCTATGCGATGATTTAGGTATTGATACAATAGAGTTTGGTGGAACTGTCGGCGTAGCAATGGATTGTGGAAAGATAGAGTGGGGAGATGCCAATAAAGTGTTTGAAATTTTAGATAACGAAATACGAAATGACACTGATGAAGGAAAATTATACGGAAATGGTGTTAAAGACATTGGAAAAATACTTAATGCAATACGGATCCCTCAAGTAAAAGGACAGGGAATCTCAGCTTATGATAGCAGAGTATTTAAAGCAATGGGTGTTACTTACGCAACCTCACCCATGGGAGCTGATCATACAGCGGGAGCAGCCATCGCCAATCGAGTTCCAAGCCTACATAAAGACTACGGAGAATTAATTAATAATGATCATAAACTTGACTTATCTTTTGAATTACAGATTTACACCGCTATTATGGACTCTATGGGATGTTGTTATTTTATTGGGCCAAGTTATGAGAATTTGGAAATTTTAACAAGTGCTATTAATGCAATGTATGATTTAACGTTGACAAGGGAGGATGTGATTAAAATTGGAATTGAGATCATAAGAATAGAACTTGATTTTAACGAGAAAGGAGGAATTACTCAACAAATGAATGTTGTTCCAGAATTCTTCAGAGAACAACCCTCGAATCCAATAAATTTAAAGTATACATTTGAAAAGGCAGAATTAGAAAATTTTTGGAAAAGACTAGATGACTATACTTTCTAATGTAAATTTTCCTATTTTCGAAGCATTGCATGAAAATAAAAATCAGCATTAGGAACTTTTTTTTTATCAATAAGCTCAAATCCGAAATGCTCATAAAATCCAACATTTCTTTCATTTTCAGTATGTAAATAGCATGATAAGTTTTGTTTATCAATTTCTACAAGTTTCATTCTTAATAATTTACTTCCATAGCCTTTTCCTTGATGTATAGGATCTACACCTATTATCATTAATTCCCAATGAGGAAAGTTTGCATATTTATTTTCAAAGTAACTTTGAACTTCTGTAAAGATGCCATATCTTTCAACAAATAGAGGATCTGAAAAATTCTCTTTTTTGACTTTTCGCACTCTCCTTTTAATCTCTTTAGATTCTATTTCTATTTTATGATCTTTTATATTATAAGCACGCCATAAAGCAATACCTTCAATATCATTTGATGTTATATATCCTTCCATATATAAAATTCCAGTTAATATCAGGAATTCGCAATGAATAACACTTCCAATCTTTCTTTTAATTGGATCTGGATAAAGATAAACAAATAAGGGATCATCTTGAAAAGCCTGAGCAAGTACTTTGCTTGCAATTTCAACCTGATCTTCACGTAATCGTTGAACTTGATGTAATTCACTCATAATCAAGTAGTAAGCTTTTTTATTAAATTAATTAAAATTGGATTAAAGGAATAATATTAATCATTAAAAAAGAAAATAAAATATATAAAATATTAGTATTATAAAATCCAAATTAATTAGGTGATGTTATTGAGAATTGGGGCTCATATGAGCGTATCTGGTGGTAAATATATGGCTTTTGAGAGTGGCAAAGAATTGGGTTGTGAAGCAATTCAAGTTTTTGTTAGGAATGTGCGTGGTTGGAGTTCTGGACCTCTGAAGCAGGAAGAAATTGATGAATTTATAAAAAAAAAGGAAGAGCTGAAAGATGAAATATGGCCAGTAATTTCCCATAATAGTTATTTAGTGAATTTAGCTAGTTTAGATAAAGAAAAATTAGAAAAATCATATGAGGCTATGCTAGACGAGCTCACTAAAGTAGAACAATTGCACATAGAATATGAGAATATGCACCCTGGAGTGATCCCTATTAATGATAAAAATGAAATTACAAAATTAGAAGCGTTTACGCAAATTGCTGAACAATTAAATAAACTGATGGAAGCAACCCATTCTTCAAAATCTATAATATTGCTTGAGACTACTGCGGGTCAAGGCAAGGGTTTAGGAAATAAATTTCATCATTTTAAAACAGTTATAGAAAAAATAGAAGACAAAAGTCGGATTGGGGTTTGTTTTGATACAGCTCATTCTTTTGCAGCCGGATATGATTTTACAACAAAAAAAGGATATGAAAAAATGTGGAACGAATTCGATGATGTAATTGGTTTAAAATATTTATTTGCCTTTCATTTAAATGATACTGATAAGGAATGCGGGTCCAGAGTTGATAGACATACTCATATTGGGCAAGGAAAGATAGGAAAAGAACCATTTGGTTTTTTTATTAATGATGACAAATTTAAAGACATGCCAGGAATTCTCGAAACACCAAAAGGTAAAGATATGAAAGAGGATATTATGAATTTGAAAATCCTTAAATCTTTAAGAAAAAAATGATTATTCTGTTACTTCAAACCACACAGGAGATTTATCAAAAGGCCTTCCATTATAATTCATAGTTAGTTCCTCTCCTTTAGAAATATCTTTAATTGCAGAAAATTCTATTGCTTTATTCTCATAGTCGTAGAGATATTGAACATTCGGCTTAAATGAATGGTTAATAAATTGACTTACACTTAGCGTTATAGCATTTCTAAATGCAGGCATATGCTCTGGATCTTCCCAAATATAGCAATAATTATATAAAATTGTTTTGTAAATCCTCTTATAGTCTTTATTGGGAATAGGAACTACATATGCAACATCAATGATTGTTCCTTTCTTTATCGGTTTCTTAGCAAATGCTCCTCTTCCCTTTTTTTCAGAAATATATTTTACTTCAATATATTCATGCATTAATATCGTAAATATTTATTATTTCATTTAATTTGCTTATAAGGCACCTTAATATAAGATTGCTCTATAATAAATTCAATTTTGATTTAACTTATTTTTTATAGCTCTTTATATTTCTCAGGATTCACACATTTCTTCCATTGCATGACAGTTTCTATCGGTCCTAATCCTAAAAGTAGGTCGTTCTTTTCAAAGATAAAATCCTGTTTAAATCTATAAATCCATTTATTTTCTCGCTTTAAAGCAATAATATGAAAACCTCGTTTATACCGTTTGTCTTGTAATTCTTTATATGTTTTACCTTTAAAATAAGAATCTTCGGATAATGTTTCTCTTACTACAATTTCAGCTGTTTCTCGGATTGCTTGCTGTAAAATCGTATGTGGTTCAAATCCTTTAAGAATTATTTCTGCAATATGAGCAGCTGAGTCAGCTATTAATTCACAACTAAATACTATTCTCATAATTCCTGTGAGATCTCGAGGAGTTTCAACCAATTTCGCTAAATCTAAAAGATCCTTTTCTATTGCGATATTAAGCCCATCCATTAATTCCTCCATCTCTAAAACATCTTCTGCTACCTCTTCGTTATTAAAGAACAATGCTGCTAATGCTAATTCAATCATAGTTTCTGAAATATCTGTTATTAAAACATAATTCTTCTGAATTTCTTCAATTTTCTCACAGATTTCTTCATTACTCAAATCAAGTAGTTGTTCTCTTTCCTTTTTCTCAATATCAAATGAGAATGGCCCTAAATCATTACATAATTTTTTTAAATCGATAATCGGTTGAATCTCTCCTTTAACAATTAATGTATCATCTTTTAGTATCCTTATATTTCTTTCAAAAAGCCAATTATTTTCTCTATGTATAGCAATTAAATCTACTCCATGCTTTGATCTAAAATGAACTTCTTTTCTAATTTGCCCAATAAAAACACATCCTTTATTTACATGTATTTTAACTATTGGTTCAGGTACATAACTGATATCGCTAAAAAGTTGAGTAAAATAAGATATATCATTATTTATATATACTACTCTAGCAATGTCTGATAAAGCATCAGAAATTTTATCAATTGCATATCCCATGACTACAATCGGTTCTAACTCTTTTGCTCCATCCAATCCTACTGGATGTGCCTGTATAATTTGAAAATTAAGGAAAAATGTAAGTTCATGAACTTTTTGTTCCATCTTATATGCTTCATCCGCAAGTTCTTTACTTCCAAATTTAATCGCACTATAAGCCAAATCTATCATTAAATCAATATTTTGTTTCATTTCCCGGATTATATCTTTAAGGGAGAGTGGCTTATACTTAAATTTTTTCCTAGGCTTAGTCATTTTGTGTAATTCACTCATCTTTCATATAAATTTGATTTTATATAAATATTATTATAAATAGAATTAAGAAAAATGGTGTTAGAAAATCAGCTAAAGAGGTAAGAAATGGAATTAAAAAATTATTAGGATCTTTACCTCGCTTAAATAAGAATATGGCACCAATAAATAAGGTAAAAAACATTATAAAAAAAATTATTGATATCGTAATGACTATTATAAAAATCATTAATAGAGGGTTCACAATTCTAATCCCTGATAAAATACCAACAAAATATCCTATGGCAATCAAAGAAATTAAACTCAATACAAGAGTAATGATTAAACCATAAAAATCTTCAATTAATCTTTTCGATTTTTGAATTTTTGGTTCTAATGTTCCAATATAAAGATGTGTAGTTAATCTTGAAACTAAAACTGTTGATATATCGCCTATTAAAGAATTCAGGGCAGGGATTATTAAGAGCATCATAGGAATTGTATATAATAGTTCTTCACTAAATGATAAAATTGTACCAGAAATTAATCCCATTATAGAGGAAATAATCACGATAATTATTGATTCTTTGAAAATTTTTCTATAATATTTCATTTAAGGCACCCCCAATAATATTATTGTCAAAAGGAAACATAATACAGTAGAAAAATCATCTACCGCTGTCATAATAGGATTTACAACATTATTTGGATTTAATCCTTTTTTGAAAGCCAGATAATTTAAACCAGTTGAGCAAGGGATTGAAATTAACAAAGTTAGAATAATTGAAATGATAGGAATTAAAATAAAATATATTATTGGAAGTATAAATAACCTAAAAAAAATAAAATTTAGAATTATAGAGAAGATTCCAATGAGAAAAGCTATAATTATTGACAAACTATAAGTAGCTAATACATTTTCAATCCATGTTCTCTTAGAAAAGTCTCCTATGATTAAATCTCGAGAAGTTCTAGCTATAAAAGGACCACTCAAGTTCCCTCTTAAAGAGAGAAGCGCTGGTACCATTAAAATTAAAACTGGAAAACTATTAAATGGTAAAATTAAAAGAGAGAGCAAAATCCCTGCAAGGATATCGCCAATAATAGATATAAGTTCTGATGGGAATGTTTCTTTGATAATCTTAACCTTAGAGTCTTGATTCTCCATATGTCATCCTCATCAGAATCCATTGTTTGAGGCATTTGATTTTGAGCCATATTTTATTAATTTTTTAAAGCGATATTTTTATTAAAATTTGTCTATCAATATTTAAGATAATTATATTTTTCCTTCTTTAAATATTTAGTTATACCTAAATTTGATAAATTTATTACATAATTTTTACTATTAATTTTATTAAAGGCTTAGCATTTTAGAGATCAAATTTAAATGTGTAAACTAAGCCACTCAATCGCTCATTTCAAGTAATAATTTTTAAATAAAGGTGAATTAGTTAAAATTTCTCTTTTCAATTCTTAACTTATTAAACCAGTTAATTTAATAATAATTATTCTTAATCATTATTTAATTAGGATTATAGAAAAATAAAGTAGAAGAGAATATTTTAGTTGTCACTTTGGAAAGTTATTGCGAAAAATGAAATTCGTTTAAAGACTTTTCGTGTAAGAAAAAACCGTAGATTATTTTTTATTTTTATTTATACACTTTTTCTACTTTGGGCAGCGTTTTTAGGACCTATAATATTTGATGAAATATTACCTGAGCTTTTAAAGTTATATACAGATCAATTTGAAGTTCTTATAACGTTAATTTTAGAATATGCATTTATGATGTTATTTGTAATGTATACAATTTATCCGTTATTCCTTTTATATAGAAAAACTGAAATTGGCATAAAAGATATAATTATTGCTTCTCCAATTAAATCGGGAGACATTTTTACAGGAGAATTTATTGGACAATTACCATTTTATTTCTTGTTTTTATTAGGAATTGGTCCATTAGGAACTAGTCTCTTAAGACAGTTAAATTCTGAAATGGGATTCTTTCATTATGTTGGATTTTATGTTATCACTTTTACGCTTTCTATGTTTGCTTTATTAATAGGGACAATTTTATCTAATTGGATTGAAAGCCGAATTCATAAAAGCAAAAAAGTGAAAGAACTTAATAACTGGGTATTTGTAATTTTGTCTTTTATAGTAATTTCAATATTTTATATTTTCCATTTTCTGTTTGAGTTTATCACTAATTATCCTAACTTTAAGGTTTGGATGCTTATTTTTCCTTCTTTTTGGTATTCTAATATGGTTTTATTTATTATAAATCCATCATTAGTGATTTCATATATTTTGAATATTTGGCTTAATTTTGGATTGGCAATTATTATCCCTCTTTTATTATTCTATATATCGTATAAAAGAGCTCATAAATTTTACAATTTAGAAATGAATATTGAAAAGGAAATTAAAAGTGTGTATAAAGACAATAAATTTTACCAATTCATGGAAAAAATTACACCTAATAAATGGAAAGGTTTAGTAATTATCCATTTTAAAGATTTTTTAAGAAAAAAGGAGAATTATGCTAAGTTAATTTATAGTGCTATTTTTATAGGATTTATCGGTGTTTTTTTATCTGTGTCTCTAAGTCAATCTACTATAATTCTTGAAGATAACCCCTTAGGTATAAGTCTGATTATTGAAATACTTCAGCATAAGTT
>JBHLLJ010000026.1:13581-28627 GCA_048885705.1 Candidatus Hermodarchaeota archaeon
TATTCATTGTTATGCCGAATTTATCCCCTTATATTTCCGCTTCTATTGGTTTAATATATATATTGTTAATTAACTTAGTAATATCGGGCATTATAGCATCCTTAATGATATACTTAGGTATTAATAAATTAAATAAAATTGAATAAACAAACTTACACTTTTTTCTGATTTAAATATCTTTTCACATATTCTTTTGAGACGTATAATATTAAAGGAATAAAAATTAAAAGTAATCCTAAAGGATTTAACAACATAAAGTTAAAAATGGAAAGCGTAATTGTCAAAGGATCCTCCGAAAATAGTATTATAAGAAAATATAGAAAAGCTGCAATACCTAAAATTATAAAGAGAAAATCAGCTTTAATAACCCATAAGAGAATTAAAATAAAGAAGATAAATAGTATTGAATCGTAAAGTTCCATATGAATCAGTTAGTTGAATTGTATATGCTTTAATATATAATAAAAAAAAAAAAGATTATTAATCTAGGGTTTTACTTCTTTTTCTTTTTATAATAAATTAATCCTATTGTACTAACACCAAGGACGCCAATAAGAATTGTAATTTCGTAGCCGGGAATTTCTCCTTCAGGGACATTTATTGACATCATTGTGGCACCACCATAGAGCACTTGGCCTTGTGCAAAAACACCTTTACTATTCCACTGAGCAATATATTCTGTTTGTCTTACAAGAGAACCATTGACCATTTGTTCAGGAACAGTCATTTTAAAGCCATTTCCATACACTTCTATTGTCATTCCAGTCATACCACCCGTAAGTCCAGCAAGAAGATCAGATAAACCTTCGATTGCATCTGTCCAGTTTAAATTATGAGCAACAATTATAAAAGGTAAAGCAAAAGTAATAGGGGGTTCTAATGTTACAAGGTTCATTGCATTCATTGTTTCATTAAAATAATTTGATGTTTCATTGCTTAATACAAAAACAGGTAAAGGTTCGGGGTTTCCTGGCTCAGGATACTCCATCCACCCATACCCCGGTACATTCATATAAATTGTTAAGTTAACGATAACATAACTATAGGATGCATTAAAAATCTCGTCACTAATCCATGATACTTGCCCTTTAAATTGAATAGAAGTCATAGCTTCAAATCCCGACATAGTTATGTTCTGACCAGTATCCTCTCCGAATTGCGCTATAGTAGTTGGGTTCATTCTAAACGTCCAAGTATATTCTTCACCTACTTGCACACCGATATAATCTGGTGGTAATGCTGTAGAAAAACTTATAAATGGTAATAAGAAAAAGATCCCTAATAATGAAACTAAAAAAGGGTAGGACTTCTTCATATATTCTCATCTACTATTTTTGATTGAAAATGTTATATTACTAATCCAAACTCAAATATATAAATTTATCAGAAAATTACGCTTATTAAACATCTATCATTTATCTCAATTCAACTAATATTATTGAAAGAAAAGCAATTTTATTAATTATATCAATGAAATATGAATCTAGATTTGTAGCTGGAAAAATACTCACTGAATATCTTAAACAAAACAGAGAAGAATTATATAATTCGATCTCTCAGAAACCTGAAAGATTTTTTTGTTTTGCTATTCCTAATGGGGGCGTTCCAGTAATAGAAGGTTTTTGTTCCCATTTTGATATCAAGTATGATATTTTGATTGTTAGGAAATTAAAAATTCCATACAATACTGAAGCAGGATTTGGAGCAATCACGACAGATGGGACAGTTCTATTCAACCAACCTCTATTGAATCAATTAAACCTTTCGGAAAAACAAATAAATGAATCAATTAATATAACTAAAGAAGAGATAGACCAGAGAATCAAATTTTATAAAAGACAGTCGATTTTGCAAGAATTTTATATCAAAAATATACAAACTAAGAATATAATCATAATTGATGATGGTTTAGCCTCAGGTTTTACTATGCTAGCTGGAATTAAGATGATAAAAAATTACAATCCAAATGATATTTTTATAGCTGTCCCAACTGCTCCCTTAAGAACAATCCAGAGAATACAAGATGAAGTTTCCGAGATCTTTTGCCCTAATATAAGTAATAGATTATGGTTTGCTGTTGCTGACGCTTACAAACACTGGTATGATGTTCCTGAAAACGAAGTATTAGAGATTATAAGCAATTCAAAATATTTTATACATAATATCAAATAATACCCAAATTTGAATTTAGTATGATTTAATGGCAGGATATTAAAGAAAAGTAAAAAAAAATATTAAAATTAAGCGCTTATCAAACGGAACAAAATTGAAGCATGAGGAATATAGAATTCGTCTCTTTTCTTGATGACCACAGTATGGAAATATTCCGCAAGACCCAAAAATCCGCGAATTACTGATTCATCTTCCTCAAACTTGAAAATAACAGCTGCAACTGCCGCCCCTGTACTGAATTTAACACTATCATAGACTCTTTCGTCAATTAAGGGGATTTTAAGTTCGTTTACGATTTCATAAACGCGTTTAATGAAGAGTTCTCGCTTAGGCATTTTTTCAAACCTTTTTACTATTCTATTAGAATCTAGAAAATTGAATTTTTAATAATTTTTAAACTTACTAATGAAATATGTTATATAATATTATTAGTTTAGGTTTTTTAATAATTAACGTTTTTTCTAGATGTACGTAATATTGGGATTTATAGATTAGAAAAAGAATGGAATAAAAATATAAATACATATTAATATAATAAAAATATAAAGATTATAAAAAGTAATTTTTACTTTTATCGATTTTTCAATAACATTAGAGGAATTGAGTAGAACTTGGTTTCAAAAGAACAGAAAAAGATTGAAAGAGTAATTAATTTTATGAAAAAAGGATTAGCTTCTTTAGCTGATGATCTAGAAGATACTGTAAAAGGTATAAATGACTTTATTAAATCATTGGCTAAAGCTCAGAAAGATTTAAAGGAAGTTTCCGTTGTTGAAGAGATTCAAACTGTAAGTACTTCCTCTAAAAAAATTGTTGCCCCCGCAAGTGCTAATGCTAAGAGTGCAGCAGCAAGTACATTATTCTCTTTATTAAGTGGTAGTAGCCCTGCTGCGACATCTACCCCAGCTCCCACAGTATCTATTCCAGCAGCTCCAGCTCCCCCTGGAGGAGGTCCTCCTTCTGCACCTAAACCTCCCGTGACGGGACTCCCTAAACCTCCTAGTGCTGGACCACCTAGTGCACCTCCAAGTGGGCCTCCTAAAAAACCGAGTTTACCTCCTGCTCCGAAATTGCCCCCTGCAGGTGGTGGGCCTCCTACAGCGCCACCAAGTGGTGGACCTCCTAAAGCACCTAGCGCTGGTCCTCCCGCAGCACCAGCATTTGCTAAAAGACCTGGACCTCCTAGTGGTGGACCTCCTGCAACACCAACAGCGCCTGGAGCCCCGGCAATAGCTCCAAAAGCCGGTGGTGGTTTAAGTTCTCTTCGAGATGAGATGTTAGATGAGTTAAATCGTCTGAAGAAAATCATGAGAGGAGAATAAGGAATATAAGATTTTCTTCCCCTTTTTTAAAAAAAATAGTTTAATAGTATTTTTTTAATAATTAAAATAATATTATAGATATAGTTATTTTATAGTTAAATAGGGTAATTATCTTAAAGAAAATTTAGCAATATTAAGGTATGGGAAATCTTACAGTTGTTCTTGATATTGGTCAGTTTTCAACGAAAATTGGATTCGCTGGAGAAGATACACCTTCTCATGTATTCCTTACAATGGTTGGGACACCTAAATATCAAGACGTTGGTGTGAATTATGGGGGAAAAAAGTCTCGTGAAGATGAAATATATGTAGGAGACGAAATTCAATCTATTGGATTATATAAAATTGTTCATCCAATTGAAAAAGGAATTGTTGTGGATTGGAATCATCTCGCGAATATCATTGATTATATTTTCTACAATTTAAGAGTAGATCCAACACTTGTTAATGTATTATTCGCAGTACATCCGTTATTTCCTCATAAAGATTTGGAGAAAGTGTTTAAATTGTTTTTAGAAAGATATCAATGCATGGCATTTTATCCTGTATTAGACTCAATGTTAACTCTCTATTCTGGAGGATTTCAAACTGGTTTGATTGTAGAAATTGGGGATAGTAATACTAGGATCGTTCCAATTTATGAAGGATATAAATTAGAGCATGCCGTTCGGATTTTGGATATAGGGGGGAGAACACTTACTCGTTATATGGAAACAATACTCGAATCTATTGGATGGTCTGTCGATTCCTCAATACGTCGCGAATTAGTAAGAGTTTTAAAAGAAAAATCGTGTTTCGTTTCATTGGATTATAATGAAGATCTAAAACGTATTGAACAATATGAGAAAGAATATTCTTTACCTGACGGTTCTACGATTTCACTTAATAAAGAGAGGTTTGTTGTTCCAGAATTACTATTTAAGCCATCTTCAGAGTTAGAAGAAGATTCGTTACATGTAGCAATAATGGATGTAATAGAAGCATGTGATCTAGATATTCGGCCAGATTTATTAAATAATATTTTTCTTTCAGGAGGATCTTCAATGTTTCCTAACCTAAAATCACGGATGTATCAAGAATTAGAACTAGAACTAGCTAGGAGAAAAAAAAAGAACCTTGGAGTTAGAATTATTGCTCCAATGGAGAGAACTTTTTCTGTGTGGATTGGTGGATCGATTTTAGCGATGATCCCGGAATTTTCTCAGAATTGGATTACGCGCGCAAAATATTATAATGAGGGAATCCCACCAAATCTACTGTAATAAATCTTTATTTACATAACTAATAATAAAATTTGAATATCTTATGATTTTTCCTTATTTGATCAATTTCTTCATGTTTTGGCTTAATTAATGTATGAAAATTATCGAATAATATTTGGTTTTGGATTTTAGAAGAAAAATAGGTACCAAACTCATTTTTCTCAGATTTTTTTTTGTCATAACTGAAATAACATGAAATAAAATATTTCCATTTACCTAACTCCTTACGTTCTGTTATTTCAATTAATTTTATTGATTCAAGCTTTATAAATACAATATCTTTATAATGTTCTACACTTTTAGCAAGATCATCCGTATCTTTTATATATATAACATTTAAATCCTTTTGTATCCATCTCTTATTTGTTAAAATAGCGAACATGTGATATTTTTTAAAATCCTTCCACTTTAATTGACCTTTCTTCTTATCCCTTAAAAATGTATATACGTGTGAGAGAATCATAAATGGAAATATAAGATTGCCTGCCAATAAGAATGAAAAAAGATAAATTACTAATTCTCCTAATAATATGAAGAAAATTATATTAAAAAACAAGATCATCAGAATATCAATAGAAAAACTATACCTTTGATCAAATTTTGAATAATGATGATTTTCCCATAAAATATTTTCATTATTTAATAACCGATCTTTGATAAGCTCCATGAAATAAATTTCACTGAATTTCTTTATGATTGGTAATATAATTGAAAATTTATAAATTTATTATTAGATAGTTAAAACTACTATAATCTTTTCTAAATTTAAGACCCTCAGACAAATTTAAAATTATCTATTAAACTCGTTTATATATTCCTAAGAAATATTCTAATAATACTGAGATCATACAATTTGTTAAATAAGCAATCTCAATATTAAATCATATTAAATTCATATATTTTTAAGAGATAGCTAAATATGGACGATTTTGAAGAGAATCAATACTATAAGCCAAATTATTCTAATTTATTCAATAAAATTAAAGAGATCAATACACCTATAAAAAATGAAATATTGATAGCACTCCTTGATGGGCAATGGCACTCAGAATTAGAATTAATAAGAGTTACAAAAAAACAACATGAATTTATTGGACCTGTCACTTTGGGTACGATGATATCATCATTGAATCACTATATTCAAAACAATTATCTGCAGAAAAAAATTGTCAATGGTAAAATGATGTACAAATTAAATGATAACTATGTAGGTTTAACCCGAGCAGCTTATAGATTTGATTCAAAGCATTTATTTTAAGTATGTTGCTTATTTTTTTTGGCATTTACCCTGGTAAATTTTAAAGGCCTCACAATTAGAACAAAATCCTTTACCTGATTTATCATTTAATCCCTCATTCCAACATTTAGGACATAAAAAATAGGTATAGGATTTATTATTTCTTTTAAGAATAACCTTAAAAATATTAAAATTACAGATCAAACAAATTGAATCTTGAAGTTCTAATTTTCCTTTCTTAGGTAAAGATAAATATTGTTTGCAGTTCTCATCAGAGCAAACTAAAAAGCGTTTATTTTTTGTATTTATGAATTTCATGGGATTTTTATTGCAAAATGGACATTTAGAAGAAGTAAGTGGTGTTGTATAATCCATTTTATAATTATTTACTTTAGTAACTAATTTATGCTTATTTATCAAAAACCTGTCAAATAGTTGTAAAAATTCCCTTCTTGTCTCATCTACTACGGTTTTCATACTCCGCTTCTCATTTTTAATTTCTTCAAGTTTCATTTCTACATTTTTAGTGAAATCTGGTTTTAAAAAGGGAAGCCATATTTCAATCAAGTTTTCAATAATAAATTTTCCTAAATCTGTTATATTATAATAATATTTTATTCGATCAATTAATTCCCGAGTCTGTAAGATCTTTATTATAAGAGGTCGAGTAGCTTTTGTACCGAGGTGATTTTTTTCCATTAATTTAAGCAAGGATGTATCATTATATTTTGAAGGCGGTTTCGTTTCTTTTTGGATAAATAATATCTCTTTTATCGGAATTGTATCGCCTATAATTTGGATCTCATCTTCATATTGAGGTTTAAGAAATGGTGCAATTTCTAAGAAACCAGGAGTAATCAAGGAAACAATCTGAGCATTAAATTGTTCATCTTTAATTAAAATTTTTAACGACTGTTTTGATTCTAGAGCATCTTCTCCAAAAAGAGCAAGATAATGACGAGCAAGAAGATCATAAACTCGTTTTTGTAAATTATTCTCAAATTTAGAGCTATTAATGTCTAGACTCTCAAGGGGTGTAATAGGAGGATGATCTCCCATATCTTTTTTCCCAATTGTTGGATTAATTCTATTATTGCTAAGTAAGTTTAAAGTATAATTTTTATATTGTGGATGCGTAGAAAATTTTTGAATGATTTCTTTATGTTCAAAATTTACTTTGTAGACATCACTATCTGTCCTAGGGTAAGAGATTATTTGATTCAAATATAATGCATTCATAGTTCGCATGGCATTGTTAGCAGAAATTCTCAAATTCTTCGTTAACAATACTAAAGCTTTTGAAGTATTCAATGGAGTTGGGGGAGATCTTTTAAAAACTTTCTTAGAATTATCTAATATGTTTCCAATCATTTCGTCTTTAATCTTATAATAGATTTGCCTTGCTTTAGTTTCTTGTTCCTTATTAAAAGGATTTTGGTGATGATGAGCTTTAAAGAGTCCTTTTGAATGAACCAAGTTAGCATCAATTAGGAAATATGGTTCAGGTATAAAATTTAAAATCTCTTTCTCTCGAAGATATATTAAATATAGAAGACTTGTCTGAACACGGCCAATGGAAGTAAATCTAACTCTAAATTTATTTAATAACGTACGTAAAGTGTTTGTTAGTTCTCTGGTAGCAGAAAATCCAATAAATGCATCAATTATTGCTCTTGCTTCTCCTGATTCACCCCAACTATACTTCGGCGCTATAAGATTGTTATATTTATTGTTAATTTCATTTTTTTGAAGAGAACTAAGCCATAATTGTGATACTCTTATAGTTGGATTTACCTTTTTTACAAGGGGAAGGGCATCAAACAACCCAATATTACACCCTTCAATATCAGCATCTGTTGAAATGATCACGTGATCACATTTTTTGGCATATTCTTTGATCGTTTTAATATAAGGGCTAATACCACGGATTTGGAGTTTTTTAATTGAATCAACATTTGTTATTATTTCCCGTGGAGGCGGATTAGTCCAACTTTTGTAAAGATTTGTATTTCTATATTCAAGAAGATGACCACGTAAAGGAATGACATAAATATCCTTCGAAGATATAAAATAAACATTTAAAACTTTAGTAATTTTTATTATTTTTGCCATACCTAAAGCATTTACAATAGCTTCTGCGGCTTTCTTTTTTTCTGTTATAATTAAGGTGGCCATATGAGTTTTCTAAAATATTACCAATATCTAAATTAATGTTCTGAAAAAATTATAATATTCTTTAAGAGATATATAAATTTTAGTTTATATTAAAGAAAAATTCATTGAAATAGAATTTTAACTATTGTAATATATTTAAAAAAATTATATTGGTAAGGTAAACGAGAAGGTGGACCCTTTATTTTCTCCTTCTGAACTTGCCCATATTTTACCTCCATGAGCATTAATAATCCCTTTAGTGATATAAAGCCCTAACCCTGTCCCTGAATCTTTAATATTAATGTGTTCATTCATAATTGGTGGTTTAATCCGTTCAAATTTTTTAAATAATCTTTCAAATTCATCCCCAACTAATCCAATTCCATTATCTTTTATCTCAAATAGATAATAATCTCCTTCATTTTTCGCATTTAATTCAATCCACCCATAATCAGGAGTAAATTTAATCGCATTTGAAATTAAATTAGTTATAACTGTGAAAATACGTGTTGGATCTGCATTTAGGTTAATTTCGGGTTCGATATTCAATATTATCTCAAGATTTTTTTCATTGATCAAATAACTTAATTCATCAAGGCATTCGTTGATTATTTTAGTGATATTAATTTGTTCCCTCTGTAATCTTAATTCATTTTCATCAATTTTTAATACTTCTAAAAGCTGATCCATTAGGACTTCCAATCGATTTACATTTCTTTGAATTGTCAATAAATCTGTCGTAATTTCTGGATTGAGCTGATTTCTATGTTTCATTAAGATATAATCAGTATATCCTGAAATCGAAATTAGTGGCGTTTTTAATTCGTGAGCAGCCATTGTGATGAAATCATTCTTAACTTTATCAAGTTTCTTCAATTCAATATTCTGAAGTCTAAGTTTTTTTTCTGATTCAAGTAACTCTTGTTCTAATCTGAATTTCTCAGTAATATCTGAGAATGTTCCTTCAATTTCAATAGGGTTGTTATTCTCGTCTTTTATTAGATGGGCATTTACTTGAACAACAATTTCTTCTCCACCTTTTTTCTTAATAGGTACAATAAAATTTCGAATTATTCCATTTTTTATTAATAATTCTTGATACTTCGCTTGATCTTCTGGTTTTCTCCAGGAAAATGGAACTTGTTCTCCAATAAAATTCTCAGATGTACCATACCCCGCAATTTTATTGAATGCAGGATTATGATATAATAAATTCCCTTCCCATTCAACCTTATAATATCCCTCATCTAAGTTAGTTATCATATTCCGAAAATTTTTCTCAGATTTTTTTAATTGATTTTCCAATTTCTTACTTTCGGTGATATCTCGGATAATTGTAATTACTTGACGAACTCTGTTTTCACTAAAAATAGGGATTTTTCTAGTCTCTGTAAAGATTTCCTTATTATTTAAGAAAAGACTCCCTTCTGTTAGAATCATTTTTCCATTTTCAAAAACTTCCCGATATTCTTGACGGACTTCTTGAGGTAAGAATGGAAATGCTTCATAAACAGTTCTTCCTACAATATCTTTATCAATTTCTAATTCGCTAAGCCATAGATCAAATGCTGCATTTGATAATATGATTCTTAAGTCAGGATCAACAACGTGAAGTGGATCATTAAGTGAATTTATAGTAGCACGGTATTGTTGTTCAGATTCTATTAAATCTTGAGTTCTTTCTAGCACTTTTTGTTCTAATTCTCTGTTTAACACCTTTAATTCTTCTTGAGACCTTTTTAATTCTTGTTCGGCAATTTTTTTTCCTGTTACATCTTGTATTATTACTTGAAATACAGTCTCTCCTCCGATTTCAACAAGAGAATCATCAATATTAATCCACATTAAGTTTCCATCTTTAGATCTAGAAATTTGAATCTCAAGTGGTTCTGGAACTACTCCTTTTAAAATTGCATCATATCTCTGTTTGAATTGGGGTAACGCTTTCTCGGGCTTTATACCTACATCTAAAAAGTTTTTATTTATTAAACTTTCAACTTTTCTATTAAATAATGTTTCAGTGGCAGGGTTACAATCTATAATTTTTCCTTTCCTATCAATAAGGATAATTGAATATGGAGAACTTTCGAATAAGTGTCTATATTTTGCTTCTGAATCTTTTATCTTTTGTTCAGCATTTTTTTTATCAGTAATATCCTGAATGATCGCTTGAGTAAGGGTTTTTTTTCCAATTTTCACGAGTGAACTTTGGATTGAAAGCCAGACTTTTGTTCCATTAACTCGAGTAATTTGAAATTCTAAAGGACCTAATCTTTCACCTTTAAGAAATCTAGTAAAACGATCTTTTAACATATTTATGAGATATTCAGATCTTTTTAAAGCTGACAAAACTTCAAAGAATTTTTTTCCAATTATGTCTTTAATTTCCAAATTCGGGAATATACTTGTTATAGTTGAATTACAATCAACAATGGTTCCATCTTCATCCATAAGCCAGATAGAATATGGAGAGCTCTCAAATAAATGGCGGTATCTTTTTTCAGATTCTTTTAGTTTCTGTTCAGTTTGTTTCCGTAGAGTTATGTCTCTTGCTAAATTCAATATTTTAGTAACTTTACCATTTTCCTTTAGTGGAACTGAATTTACCTCACATTCAAAAATTTCCCCTTTGTTTGTATTTGCTTTAATTTCGACACCTTTAATTTCGTTTCCAGCGAGTATTAAATCTCCTAATTCTCTTAGTTTATCAATATTGTCTCCAGCATAAAACTCTGAGAAGTTTTTATTCCTGACTTCATCCCACGTTGTTCCTATCCGGTCTAATAATGCAGGATTCATATCCAATATTTTTCCTGTAGTGTCAGATATAAAAATATAATCTGGACTGGAATTGAATATTGTTCGATATTTTTCTTCAGATTCCTTTATTTTCTGTTCAAGGAAAAATTTTTCAGTAATATTTCGAGCTAATCCACTAAATCCTATACGTTTTCCGACTGGATCATATCTTAGATATACCGAAGATTCACATGTTATTTCTTCTCCATTTTTCGTTCGAAGTTGGTATTGAAAATTAGTTTTTGGTTTTCCTGTTTCGTATACCTCATTATAAACTTCAATTATTTTTTTTCTATTTTTTTCATCAACAAAATTCTTATAATTTGTATTAAGCAATTCCTCTCTAGAAACCTCATGCAATTCGCAGAGAGCATCATTGAAAAATGTAAAATTTCCATTGAGGTCAACTTCAAAATAACTTTCATTGATATTTTCTAGTATTCCACGATATTTTTCTTCAGATTCTTTCAATTTTTGTTCTGCCATTTTACGCATTGTTATGTCTTCGTAAGTAACTAATATCCCAACCACTTTACCTTTTGAGTCATGTAATGGAATCCTACTTACCTCAAACCAAGTTTCCTTGTTATTTATTGTTGTTAAAGATTCTATGACATTATATTCTGCATTGTTATGTTTCATAACATCTTTTTCTTTTTCTTGAATAAATTTCACATTAGTTTTAAGCCAAATTAGATCTTCATCCTTCATACCAATTATGCTTGTAGGTTCTTTTATTTTATTCAAAAGAGCAAAATTTTTATTGCATCCCATATAAACCAAATTTGTATCCTTCCAATATATAAGTTGAGGGATGTTGTCTAATACTAATTCTAACATTTCTCTAGTTTTCTGTACAACACTTTTTCCTTCTCTTGTTTGAAGTAACTTCCAAAATTGTATTTCTGGCACATAATCTGCTAATTCTCCAAAGCGAGTCTGACTTTCTTTGATTTCAAATTCTAATTTTTTAAATTTTGTGATATCTCTACAAATAAGTAAAACTTTTTTTTTGTTATCTGCACTTTCTACAAACCTTTTCCCTTTAATCTCAAACCAAGTAGATTGATTTCCTTTATATTTGATTTGAGCCTCTTCCGTTCCGTATCCTAATTTCAAAATGTTTTTTAATAATCGGTTTATTCGCTTAAGATCTTCTGGATGAATAAATTCATTAATCTTTTGGTTTATTGGGAAATATGGGGAATTAGTATACTCGCAATGAAAATCTTCATCGAGTATAAAAATAGGGTCCTCTATATTTTTAGAGATAATTTGCCCTAGTTTATCGTAACTTTCATACATACTTGCCATTTTTGAATATTACACCATTTGGAATTTTTAGATTGAATCCATACAATATAAGAAAGAACTACTCTTTTCTTATATAAAAATTGTATGATTAAAAATATAATATTTATCAATTTGGGATTTGCTCGAGATAATTTCTACAACGAAAATAAATCACCTTTAACCTAATTCGATTTTCTCTCCTAACGTCCAATTTTGTTTATTTCTTCTTCTAAATTATAAGTAAAATTACGGTAAAAGAATGATAATTACATTTTGAGAAATAATTTTATTGAAAAGAAACTTATTGCTTACAATTTAGTTTGAAAAGATGCTGAAAAAGGAGATTGATATTATTTTTAAATTTTAAAAATTTCTTGAATTGATTTATTTCGTTCTCTATCTATTATTTCTTTCCACTTTGGTTCAATAACATCAAAAGCTTGAAGTGTCAAGTTCTTAATATCTTCATCAGAAGAGTCTAATAAAGGTCCTAAATATGCTAAGGCCCTTCTATCTTTAATATTTATCAGACTTTCTAATATATATAAAATTCTGAACTTATCAATTTCAAATTTCTCTTGTTCTTCTTTAAGTTTTTCTATAATTCTCAATGTTGCTCTACCATCACCAATTCTTCCTAAGGCCTCAATGATCTTATTGATAACCATATAGTCTTTTTCTGTTCTAAGAGCTCTACACATCAGGTTGGTAGCTCTACCATCCTTTAATAACCCTAGTCGTCGAGAAGCTTCAGCTCTTTTTTGCCAATCATTATCATGGAACAATTGTTTAATTAAAGCATTAAATTCTGCATTTTTTTCATGCCAATTCATATTTCAAATAATTATTTTTTAATTATTATTAGAATTTAATGATTATAGAATATAAAACTCTATAGATAAGAGAGATTTCATCTGAAAAAATTACTTTCCTTTATCTTTTAAGGAGAGAATCCATGTGCTCTATTCGTTTCTGTAATAATTTCCGTGTACCTACATCCTTCCTATGAAATAATTTCCCATCGATACAATTAACACCTGCTTCTGCTATTTTTTCTGCATTTTCTAAAGAATCAGCAATCCCTAACACACCTATTGCTCTTGAAGTTGTTGTAAATATCTTTCTATTTTCTCGGTAAACTGATGCGTAATAATATTTTGCTCCTGATTGATTAATTTTATCTTTATTGATCTTGACCTCCTCATCCTTTTTTGGATTAACAGGATAACCCTCCGGAGCTAAATATTTACATACTGTAGCTTTCTTATCAAACTCAAAATTTTGAGATAGATTCCTATTTATTATACCCCAACAAATATCAACTAGATTTCCCTTGAGAAGAGGTAATACATTCATTGCTTCAGGGTCTCCAAATCGAGAATTATATTCTATTAATTTCAATCCTTTTGCTGTTTTCATGAACTGTCCATACAAAAAACCTTTATATTCTATTCCGGTTTCTGCTCGTACAGCATTTATGGTTTTTTTCATATCGTTTAGGGCATTTTCAACATCTTTCTTAGTAATAAATGGCATTAAGTGATCTTCCATAGAATATGATCCCATCCCTCCAGTATTGGGACCCTTATCATCTTCATATGCTCTTTTATGATCTTGAACCAATGGTGATCCTAAAACAGTTTTTCCGTCAACAAAAGTCTGCAAGGTGAATTCTTCACCTACACACTTTTCTTCTATAAGGAATCTGCTTTTATTTTTTATTAATTCTTGACAATATTCTATAATGTCTGATTTAGAGAATAGATGATCTCCATATACTTTAACCCCTTTACCTCCAGTTAACCCCTCTGGTTTTACAACAATGTTTTCTTCTCCCATATCTTTAATATAACTATCAATTCCATCCAATGAATTGAATACTCTACTTATGACATTCGAGTTAATATTGTATTTTTCTAAGAGATTTCTTGCAAATACTTTTGAACCCTCTAATTGAGCCGCTTCAATTTTAGGGCCAACACAGGGAATTCCACCTTTTTCGAGGGCATCAACAATTCCAACAACTAGTGGTGCTTCTGGACCAATTACAGCAAAATCAATTTTTTTATCTTGGGCAAAATTGAGTATTTCCTTAAAATCTGTTTCTGAGTGAATTTTAATTTCTCTACTCAAATCTTCTAAGCCAGCGTTTTTAAAACTCATAAATGCAAATAATTTTGCTCCGCCTTTAACAAGAGTTTCACCAATAACATGTTCTCTTGCGCCATGCCCAATAATTAACACATTTACCATACAAATTCCTCAATAATTATAGGATAGAATAGAATTAAATGTTATTTACTTTTAAAATTGGATTAAACTCAATTTTAACATACTTATTAACCAATAATTAAAAATAAAAAAATGAGTTATTTTCTATATAATCCGTAGGATTTACATATATCACACATAGCTTTAATATTTTCTAATTTTGCATCATCTGGAATTTCAGAACCAACCATAAGACCGCCACCATCTGCACATTCATCAATAATTTTCTTTACTTGTTTCTCAACCATAATTGGTGTTCCAATAGTAAACAATGAAGGTTTAAGATTTCCTTCGATACAAATATGTCCTCCTAGTATTTCCTTTGCTTTAAATATATCAGTTCTTTCATCCATATGAAGGTAGAGTTTTCCTTTTGGCAACTCGAGCAAATAATGTAGACGATCTGTCCAATTAGTATCCATGTGCATTTGAACGATATACCCTTTTTTTACATAGGTGCTAACAGTTTTTTTAAAATAGGGCCAAAATAATTCTTCAAAATGCTTTATTGAGATGAAGTCAGAACTTGCTCTAAC
>JBHLLJ010000027.1:0-27268 GCA_048885705.1 Candidatus Hermodarchaeota archaeon
TAATGCAAAAACTAAAAGAAATGGGCCTATAGATATTAAAAAAAATTAGGATTCAAATTATTTTCTTACTTTTTTTTTAAAAAAATGAACAAACTTAATAGTAAAATAATAATTATTACAAGATTTAAGCCAGATATCTTATCAAATAAAATATTATTTAACTTTGAAAGTTTCCCTATAGGGAATAATTAAGGATTAAATAAATTATTCCTCCTTTTTTTTTATTCTCAAAACATTAGGATAATCTCTTCTTTCCAGTACTAATATTTTTTCCTTATTTTCCTCTTCAAACCATAACTTTAGTGTTTCATCAACAAAGAAGGTTTTATTATCTTTTGTTATGAGTGGTACTTCTAAATTAGAGCGTTCATAATATAATTGGTCATCTCGGATGAAAATTTTATAACTATCATATTCGTTAGAAACTTTAATTAAATCATTGGAAATTACTCTCTCTAAATTAACTGGATCTTTAATAGTATTATAAAAACCAGTTTCTAAGTTATTCATTAAGAAATTTGATATTTTTTCAGTTATTTCTGGAAAGATGTAGTATTCTTCTACTTTTTTACATAATTCTTTAATGATCTCCTTAATAGTATTACTATCTAATAAATCATTTACAGGTTGAATTTTCATAAAAAGCCCAATTTTTCTAATATTTTATTGAAACTTTTGATATTTAAAAAATATATAAACAAAAATCTTACTTCTTCTAATTATGATTTATCCTTTGAATCAGTTTATTATTATAAACTTTTTTTAGGTATCATTTCCATTTTACATTATTAAAGAGCAAAATAAGGATGTTAATGAAATGAATTTTAGATTAGAAAAAGATATTTTAGGGGAAATTAAGGTTCCCAGTAACGTATATTGGGGCGTAAATACTCAACGAGCACTTAAAAACTTCCAAATAAGTGGTCGAACCTTTCCTCAAATATTTATTATTTCTTTGGCTCAAGTTAAAAAAGCATGTCTATTAGCAAATAAAGAATTAGGATTAATTGATGAGAAGAAAGGTCAAGCAATTCTTCAAGCCCTCAATGAAATTTTGGAGGATAATAAATATTTAGATCAATTTCCTATTGATATTTTTCAAACGGGATCTGGAACCCAGACAAATATGAATATGAATGAAGTAATAGCGAATCGTGCAAATGAAATTTTAGGACAACCATTAGGAACTAAAGATCCAATACATCCTAATGATCATGTAAATAAAGGTCAATCTTCTAATGACGTGATCCCTACAGCAATGCATTTATCTTCTCTGATTATGATCCAGAAGCTTTTTCCAACATTACAAAAACTTATTAATCATTTGGATAATAAAATAAAAGAGTTTAAAGATATTATTAAAGTAGGGAGAACTCACCTTCAAGACGCTGTGCCAATTCCAATATCGCTTGAATTTGAAGTCTATAAGAAACAAATTAAAACTAATTTAAACCGATTGCAAAATGTTAGTGATGAGTTATGCTTTATCCCAATTGGAGGAACAGCATTAGGAACAGGTTTAAATACTCATAAAGATTTTGCTAAACTCACTGTTTCACATCTTTCTAAAATATCTAATTTTCTATTAGAAGTTAATCCAGTAAAAGCGGAAGGTATTGCATCACATAATCCAATAGTTAATCTTAGTGGACATCTCAGGTTGTTAGCATTATCATTATTGAAGATGGCTAACGATATACGGTTGATGGGCAGTGGGCCACGAGCAGGATTATCTGAATTAGAATTACCTCAAAATGAACCTGGATCTTCTATTATGCCTGGTAAAATAAATCCAACTCAATCAGAGGCTTTAATCCAAGTATGCCTTGAAGTTATTGGAAATGATTCAATAGTCTCATTTGGAGAAGCATATGGGAGTATCTTGGATTTGAATGTGTGTAAACCATTAATGATTTACAAGATCCTTGAATCAATTAAAATCTTGAATAATGGAATTAACTCATTCATCGAGTATTGTTTGAAAGATTTAAAAGTCAATATAAAAACTATTAACTCACAATTGGAAAGGACATTAATGATTATTACTAAGCTAAATCCTTTAATTGGATACGATAAGGCTGCTGAAATTGCTCAAAAAGCGTATAAAGAAAATAAGACGATTAAAGAGGTTATTATGGAATTAGGAATCAAGATTAATGGTGATCTTGATGAGATATTAGACCCTAGAAAAATGGTATAATTCATTTTTAATACAAAAATAAAATATATTGTTTAAAAGATTGAATATGAAAGATTTCACTAAATTAATTGATATAGTACTTAATGAAGTAAGTGGAAAATATGCACTAGATTGGGTTTTGAGGATATCACAGCATAATCGAGTAGTAGGTTCACAAGATTATCACTTGATAGTACAAGATATAATTAATGAATTAGAATCATACAGTTTAGATGAAATTAGAATCCATAAATTTCCAGCTGATGGAAAAACTAAAATTTGGGAATGGATGTTAACAAAAAGTTGGGAAATAAGCTCTGCAGAATTACAGTTAATAGAACCAAGAAAAGAAATACTTTGTCGATTTCAGGATATCCCAATGTGTGTTATAGTAAGATCAAGAGGTTGTGATTTAAATGCTGAAGTGATTGATGTTGGAAAGGGTATCACAGAAGCAGATTATGAAGGAAAGGAGGTAGAAGGAAAAATCGTTTTAATGGAAGCTCCAAGAATAATAGTACCTCCATTCTATGCAGAAAAGGGGGCATTGGGAGTTATTGTATATCCTAATCCGCAACGAGCAGCTGGTTATAAAAATATGACTATTTATAACAGGTTCCCTGCAATAGCTGAAGATTTAGAGAAATCTACTTTTGGATTTAGTATTACCTTTGAGCAAGCTCTTTATTTAAAAGAGCTTTTAAAAAAAGGATGCGTTAAAGTATATGCAAAAATTAATGCTAAAGTATATGATGGAGAATTAGAAGTAATATCAGCAGCTATTCGTGGAACGGAAAAACCAAAAGAAGAAATAATTTTCACAGCACATCTATGTCATCCAGCTGCTGGAGTTAACGATAACGCTAGCGGATCTGGGGGATTAATAGAGTTAGCACGATCATTCTCAGCTCTTATTAAGCAAAAAAAAATAGAACCCCCTAAAAGAACAATAAGATTTCTATGGGTTCCAGAATTTCATGGTACTTTTCCATGGGTTAAGGAACATGAGGAAATCGTTAAAAAGGCTCTTCTTAATATAAATTTAGATATGATTGGAGAACATCCTATAGAAGTTGGTGAACCATGTGAGATTTGCTTAGCACCATATTCAAGGCCTTCAATTTTGAACGATATTATTCAACATTTTACCAAAATAATTGCAGATCATCCAAAAGGAATAGCCGTAAATGGTACTCATAAACGAATGTTATATCGATTTACACCTTATTCAGGTGGAAGTGACCATACCATTTTTGTTGATACTCCTATAAAGATTCCAGGTTTAATGATTAGTCATAATGACCCATATTGGCATAGCTCACTTGATTCTATAGAGAAATGTGACTCTACTGAACTAAAACGAGTAATTGCGATATCTCTTTGTACGAGTTATATATTTTCTATACTATCCAGTGAATACTTAATAGACTTATGGCCAATTATTGAGGAAGGATTTTACAAACGGCTTGGGCATACAAAAAAAATAATATATACTCTTTTTAATCAAATAGGGTTAGGAAACAATAAATCAGAAATATCAAAGGATGAAAAATTTTTATTAGGAAGGGGTATAATAGATGTGTTTATTGATTATGAAAGGCAATTGTTAGATTTAATCAAACTATCGCTTCCATCAACTTCAATTGTCAAAGATTTAATGTTTGAGAAGTATAATGAATTAGAAAATTTAGAGAAAGCAATGCATTCACAATGGAATAATTTAGGTAAGCATTTAATTATTAATATTGATCTTGTTCATGAGACCGACTTTTTTAATCAAAAATGGTCTTTAGCTTTCTTAGGAAGAAAGAATTTAAAATTTTATACTCAAATTTTACTTTCGGATGCCTATGAAGAATTTAAAGTACCCGGACCTCCAGAAATTTGGGGTGGCGAAGTTCGTGAAATGATAAATTTTATTGATTTATCTTTAAATCTTAAGGAGATTAGTGCTATGCTTACATTAGAGTATGATCATGTCTTCTATCCTACTAATGTCCAGAAATTTGCGAGATTTTTAGAAGACTATGGAGAAATAAAAAGAATTTAATAATATTAGATGATCTCGACTAAAGTGTTAGAAATTTGAGAAAAAATGTGTGTTCTATGCAGTTTTGGCTTCAGATATATATATTTTTAATTGTAATTAATATTGAATTTTTAAGACATGAGTATGGATCACATATGAAATTAACTCTATTTCTACTTTCTAATCGCAAACGTTTAAAAAGTTATTCTTTAACTATTTTATTGCATAGTTTAGTGATGAGTTTAAATGGTTGAAAACATAATAAAAACTTTCAAGCTTAATTTTGATGGGACTTTTGATGAAATAGCTTATGAAAACATAAAAGATGTTTTTACAATTGTAAATATATTAGCGATATATGTCCAAAAAATAAAAACAATGTACATTTGGATTGGTAGAAATGCTACTCAAACATTAAAAAACCATATTTCTCAAATACGTGTATTATTGAAAGATGAATTTCCTCATTTCCGAATTATTAGAAATATCACTTTTGATATGAGAGCTGAACCATTAGAATTCTTCAATAATTTGAATATGAAAAAAGAAGAATTATATGAAATTATTAATTATCAAGAAAAAACAGTTCTGCCAATTTTAACAAAAATTAATGGTTTAAAAGAAGAGTCAGAGAAATTAATTCATTCAGAACACTACAAGAATGCAATTGGTTTATTGAAGGAAATAATAGATTTAGCAAAAAAAATACAAGATGAAGCACTTGTAACCGAACAGAAGAGGTTAATTTCAGAATTAACTGAAAAATACGAAAATAAAGAAATTGTCTCGGAAATCGAGCAAGAATCTATAAAAATTGAAAAGGAATATAATGAATTAATAAAAACTCACAAAATATTAAAAGCTCATGAGTTAGTTAACAGCTTCATTAATAAATATGAGGCAATATATGATTTAACTCTAATTCCAAATGCTAAGGAATTAATTCTAAAAGAGAAAAGAAAGTGGAATTCAGAGCAAGAGAAAATAAGAGATGATATAAACATATTAGAAAAAGATTTAAAAAATTCTTTGGAAGACCTTGATTTGTCCAAAGCAACGGAGATTTATGAAAAAGGGTTAATTCGTCTTTCTAATTTAATAGATGAAAAAATTAGAACTAAATGGGATGGATTAAAGAAAACTATACAAGATGCAAAAGAAAAAATCAACTTTATTGAAAAGTTTAATTTATTCTCTAAAGAGTTCTCTCAATTAATGGGAAAATATCAATATAAAGAACTAAAATCAAATATTAAAGAACTAATTAAGCAAATAGAAGTAATCGATCTTCCAGAATATCGAAGTAAATTAAATCTGTTGAAAAGTAAAGCTGAAACTGCTGAACAATCATATAACAATATTACTAATAAGATAACTGAATTAGAAAAAAAGCTTAAAGCAGATATGAAAAATAATCTTTTCCATGATGTTGTAAAGGATTGCAATAAACTTATATCTTTAGCTAATTCAATTAGAAAAATTGATTTAGCAGAGAGCTATTATCAGACTTTAGACTTTACTAATAAGAAGATCAAAGAATTAAAGGACATTGAGACCAAACAAGAAAAACTTAAAGAAGAACTTTTAAAATTAGAGGAAAAGTTCCAGTTGTTATTGAAAGAAATGGAAATAAAGAAGTTAGATAATATTCTCGAGAGTGCATCAAACTTTCTATCTGAAATTGTAGATAATGACATAAAAAAGAAATGGAATGACTTTAAAACTAAATTTATTACCGCTAAACAACTTTTGGAAGAGGTCGAACTTTTAAGTAAAAATGCTATTGAAGCGTTAGATAAGGGTTCTTGTTCGGATTCTTTAGAAATTTTTGAGAAAATCATAATACAATTACAGGAGTATCGGAATTAACAGAAAAAGGTGTAAAAATTTGGCTGAAGATCAACCAGAATCAATAGAACAACTTGAAGAAAAAGAAGAAAAAAGGAAAATTAGAGTTGTAGAGCAAATTGATAATCGACTTGCAATTCAAGGTCAAGCGTATATGAAAGGACAATTAAAAGATGCATTATCCTTCGCTTATGAAATTATAGAATTAGCTAAACCAGAAGGATTAAACTCTTTTATCCGAGAGCAAGAAGATTTAATTGCTCGGATCAAGAGATTATTAGAGGAACGAGAGGAAAAAAAGCTCGAAAAATTACGAGCTGAACAAGAAAGACAAAGATTTGAGAAAATGGAGAAATTAAAATCAGAATTAAACAATTTGGAATACAGCTTTAGGGCGGGTTTCGATGCAGGCGATTTCAAAAAAACCGAAATAACTTTAGAAAAAGCCAAAACTTTACTTTCTCAATTTGATAATGACGAATTTAAAACTAAATGGCATGATCTAGAAAATAAACATTTAAATGCCAAATTAAAGAAGGAACTCATCGAAAAGGCACAAAAAGTAATTGAAGAGAGTATAGAATTAAAGCAAAAATTCCATTTTGACTCTCTCAAATTAAAATTAGTAGATATTATAAAGGAACTTAAAGAAAATAATATTGAAGAACATCTTGATGAATTAGAATATATTCAAGATGACATTTTAAAAACAGAAAAAGCTTACTTAAGAATAATTGAAAACATTGAAAAATCAATAAAAGAATTAAAAATTCTTCGAGAAAAAAAGGATTATAAAAGTGCTATTTCACAATGTGAAAAGCTTCTTAAGCTAGCGGAATCAATAGATAAAAATGATTTAATTAAAGAATATTCAGAAATTCTAATAAGTCTTCAAAAAAACCAAAAGTTTGAAGAATTAAAAGAAACTATTAAGAACCTTAACGATGAAGCATTGGAATTATTAAAAAAAGGGAACATTTTACCCTCACTTAAAAAATTTGAAATGATTAAAGGTTCTATAACTTATTATCTACATGAAGTTTGAATGAATTTCGAATTATATTAGTTGTCCATAAATGATCTCTGTATCATATTCAAATCGAATTAATCCATTATTTTGATGTTTTTCGAATAATTTATTTAATTCAAACAGCATATCATTATATTCAGGATGATTATCTAATGGAATATATGAGGTTGAGAGTAATCGTCCTTCTAGACCATTGTAATCAAATATTTGATAATTACTAAATTGTACTCTCTTATAATTCTTGTCTGATTTATCTCCACTAAAAAATTTGGTAAAATTGAGCTTACTCTGCTCTATAGCTTTATAGTCTGTACCATATTTTAAGAGAAGTCTTTCATATTCCTTTAAAAATTCGTCAGTGTCCTTTTTTCGACGATTCCAAATTAAAATAACCCACCCGTCGGTTTTAAGGATTCGAATAAATTCTAATCTTGCTTTTTCTAAATTAAACCAATGAAATGCTTGTCCTGCTGTAATAATATCAATACTTTTAGCTTCTAAGTTTGTTGTTTCAGCAGAACCGTTTATACTTGTAAAATTTAAGTATTTACTTAGTAATTTCTCCGCTGCATTTCTCATATTAACATTAGGCTCGACTCCGTATACAGTGTTTCCTTCCTTAAGAAAAAGTTCACTCAATATACCTGTTCCTGATCCTATATCTGCAATTTTAGAATTAGATGCAAGAATTTTTTTTTCTTTTAGGAAACTAACCAGTTCTTGAGGATAACTAGGTCTGTATTTGATATAATTTTCTACTCTTGAAGAAAATCGTTTTTTTGGATCCTGCTTGAATTTTTTATCGAACATTAAAATGATAAATATAAAAAGAATAAAAAAAATTTACGTTTATTTAGTATTACACATGTTTTTGTTTAATAAGTGTGAGTTTTCCACCCGCCATTAACTCTTTCAAATCTTGTTCACTAAGAGAATGAGTCAATTCGATTTCAAGATTTTTTGAAAGGTTTTTTAATAACACTTTACCTGAGTTAATTGTAGATAAATCAATCTCAATTCGATCTCCAGGAGTAATTTTAGTATAATCTTCTTTATTGACAAAAGTTAAGGGTACAATTCCAAAATTTACAAGATTAGCTAAATGTATACGAGCAAAGCTCTTTACAATAACGGCTTTAACCCCGAGAAATTTAGGAGCAATTGCTGCATGTTCACGACTTGAACCTTGTCCATAGTTGTCACCTGCAACAACAAATCCTCCTCCTTTTTCAAGCGCTCTATCATGAAAGGAATCATCAACTACATTAAAAACATATTTACTTATTTCTGGTATATTGCTTCTTAAAGGTAATATTTGGGCACCAGCTGGCATTATATGATCTGTTGTTATATCATCTTCAACTTTTAATAGAACTTCTCCTTCTAACTTATTTGTTAAAGGATTAAATTCAGGTAAAGGTTTTATATTAGGACCCCTAATAATTTCCACTTGTTTTGCTTTTTCTAATGGTAATGGTGGAATAATCATATTATCATTGACCATAAATTTCTGAGGCATTTCAATTTTTATCATTTTTTCAAATTTTCTAGGATCTGTTATCTTTCCTTCTAGCGCTGCCATAGCAGCTACTTCTGGGCTTACAAGATATACTTTAGCACTTTTTGTTCCAGATCTTCCAAGAAAATTTCTGTTAAATGTTCTTAATGAAACTGCATCGCTTTTTGGTGCAAGACCCATTCCAATACATGGTCCACAAGTGTTTTCAAGAATTCTGGCTCCTGCTTCAACAAAATAGGCCATTTCCCCTGAATGAATCATGTGATCTACAACTTGTCTTGAGCCTGGAGAGACTGTTAGGCTTACATCTTGATGTATAGTCCTACCCTTTAACATGTTTGCAGCTATTTTAAGATCTCGTAAAGAACTGTTTGTACAAGACCCAATACATACTTGATCTACCTTTAAACCCTCAACATCTTTAATAGATTTTATGTTGCCCGGACTATGGGGTTCTGCTACTAATGGTTGGAGTGTACTTAAATCAATCTCAATTATTTCATCATATTTAGCATCTGGATCAGCTTCTAATGGAGTCCATTGATCTCCTCTTTCTTGAGCCTCAAGAAACTTTTTTGTAATCTCATCAGAAGGAAATATTGAAGTAGTTGCACCAGTTTCAGTCCCCATATTTGTTATTGTTCCTCGCTCTGGAACTGACAAAGTTTTTACTCCAGGTCCGGTATACTCTAGTACTTTATTGACTCCTCCTTTTACGTTTAGCCTTCTTAGAACCTCTAGAATTACATCTTTAGCTGAAACAAAATCAGATAATCTACCAGTGAGATATACATTCACAATTTTTGGCATTTTTAAATTAAACGGTTCTCCTGCCATCGCTGCAGCGACATCCAAACCTCCTGCTCCTATTGCGATCATACCTACTCCACCTCCGGTAGGAGTGTGACTATCTGATCCAAGTAAAGTTTTGCCTGGACGAGCAAATCTTTCAAGATGGACTTGATGACATATTCCATTTCCGGGGCGTGACAAATAAATCCCATATTTTGCGGCAATACTTTGTAAATATCGATGATCATCAGGGTTCTTATAATCTTCTTGTAAAGTATTATGGTCAATATAGCTAACAGATAATTCAGTTCTTACTCGTTCGACACCCATTGCTTCAAATTGTAAATAAGCCATTGTTCCAGTTGCATCTTGTGTAAGTGTCTGGTCTATTTTAATATTTATATCCGATCCTCTTTCCAAATTTCCTTCTACTAGATGGACTTCGATAATTTTTTCAGTTAAAGTTTTACCCATTTTCTTCAACAATTTTAATAATTTTATGCATTACTGGACATAATAAATGCTAAAATAATTAAAATTGAAATATTATTAAATTTTTCTTTTAGGATTCACCCATTTTTGTCCCCTACGCCTTGAATCTTATCTTATTAAGATTTAAAACTATACTCAACTATTTATACTTTTAAAAATTCTGAAAAATATAATTATTCGAATTAAAATGGTACTTAATTTGAGACAAGATATTGAAAATCTTTCGAAAGAGGAGTTATTGGATTACATTGAAGATCTTTCAAAAAATTGGTTAGCTATTGATGGTACATGGTTTCAAGTGGTTGAGAAAGAATTTGGAATTGATAAAGCTATAGAACTTGATATAGAGCAATGGAAGAAATTTACAGTGATAGAAGCAAAAAGAATTATGAATCGTTTTAAAATTCCTGAAAATGGTGGTATACCAGCATTAATTGAGGCTTTAAAATACAGGGTTTATGCTAATATTAACAAGCAAGAAATTCGCGAAATTACAGATAATAGGTTTGTATTTAGAATGAATGATTGTCGAGTTCAGTCTGCTAGAAAACGCAAAGGTCTAGCAGATTTTCCTTGTAAACAAGTGGGCATAGAAGAATATAGTTTATTTGCTAAAACTGTAGATCCTCGGATTGAAACAAAATGTATTGCATGCCCTCCAGATAAACATCCAGAAAATTACTGGTGTGCTTGGGAATTCACTATAAAAGATAATTAGATATTAATACACACTATTAAATCTTTTTTAATATTGGTTATATATATTTTAAAAAGCTAGTTCTCATGAAACCGCTATAACAAGCCTAAAATTTAAAAGATTTGGTAATTTTACAGAATTATAAACATAATATTAAAAATTTATATATTAATAAAAAATTGATGAGATATGTCTGAAGAATATATTAGAGGCCAGATCAGCGCAAAAGAAGATGAGATAACCAGAATTGAAGAGGATGCTTCAAAAAAGGAAGCTTCAGCCGAAGCAGAAATCGAAGAACAATTCGATCCAAACATTGAAGCAGCGAAAGCAAAGTTGGAGGAAGAAGAAAGTTTAAGAGATGAAGCCATCCAAAAAGTTGAAGAATGGACTCAAAAGAAAAAGGATAAAATTTTAGCTGCTAAAATTGCAACTAAGGAACTTGCACAGTTGAAAAAAGACAAGGCAAATGCTTTGAATACTAAATTAAAAGAAATCGAAAATGATAAAAAAAACCAAATTAAAGAAGTTCAATCAGAAATAAGATCTCTTAATAAGCAATTAGCTGCCTTAGAAAAGGAAAAACTAAAACAAGCGGCACAAGAATAGAATTTAAAGATTTTTCACATAAATTTTTTTAAATTTTTATATATATTATTAATCCCTTTTTTAGTTCAAATTTGATAATATTAACTGGTTTTGGCCCATTTGGTAAGTATAAAATAAATTTGAGCAGTGAAATCGTAAATCAATTACCATCTGAATTTTCTGGAATTCAAGTTATAAAGGGAATAATTCCAGTGAGTTGGAGAGAAAGTATTTTAACCTACAAACAACTCATTTCCAAATTAAAACTCAATCCCAAATTAGTAATTCTTTTAGGAATACACACACACAAAAAAATTCATTTAGAAGTATATAGTTGGAACTTTAAGGTAGGAGACGACAAAGAAAAGAAGTTCAAATTTGGACCTATAAAATTATATTCTCCCCTATGGATTAAAACAATCTTCAATCTGCACAAGATATATGCAGATCTCGAAGATATGGCAAATATCTCAATATCTAATTTTCCTGGATTTTACTTATGTAATTATCTTTATTATTGGGCGCTGTTTATTTCAAAAAAGAAATATCCTGTTATATTTATCCATATTCCCTGTAAGGGAAACATATCTGAATATGTTCAAAAAGTTGAGATGATAATACGATCAATGATGAAGTACATCTAAAAAGAGGTTTATACATTTAATGGTAGTTTTTGCCCTTTTTCATTGATTACATCTTTTAGTATTTCAGGTTGGAGTCTTAATTCATCGTATAGCCACGCGAGGTTTTTCATTTTAGAGTTATATATTTCTACTTCTTCTTCAAATAACTCCATTTTAGCTCTTGTAAATTAGTAGTTTTATTATTATCCAAAAGATTCAAAGAAACATATTTACCAATGTAATATCTAAATATTATCAAAAAAAAGTATCTTTAATTATAAATCCAAAAATAAATCCAAATAATTTTAGTTTATAAAATCTTAAAATTAAGTTTTCAAATATTTTTTTTGAATCTTATCAAGATCATACATGATATTTTCTATAGGGTCCCCATTTATAACTTTGTGCATACTGTTAATTAATTCCTTAGGGAATATTTCAAATTCAGCTATAGATTCTTTGTAATCCTTAAATTCCCTTGATATTTCATATTCCTCTGAGCTTCTTTTTCGATCAAATTCTCGGGTAACAATATCTACATACGATTTAATTAAATCGTTGTAGAATTTATTTTCTAATTGTTGAGCAGTATAATTAATGTCATCTATCATATGGTCATATTTTTTATTGACTTTTTGGAGTTCTTCTTCTCTTTTCGCGTTAATCTCATCTATTTTTGGTTGTAGTTCTTTCTTTTTGATTTCTAATTCCTTCAGTTTATGCTTCATTTGCTCATCCATAATAGACTTTAATAAGGGACACTATTTAAAGAATTATTTTATATTCCTTTTATTGGAATTAATTAAGGTAAAGGGAATTTCCTAGAAAAAAAAAATGTAAATAATGTTACTAATAATCATCTTCGAAACAAGAATGATGGTTAACTCCTTTTTCCTAATTCAATAATCCCATATTGGAAGCGTTTTCTAGATAAGTAAATTAATTTATGCAATTTCACCAATAACCACGTTGTATAAGGTGATATAATATAGAATATACCAAATGAGATAAGTGGGAAAAAATGTAGAAGAATAGTATCTGTCCATAATGTTCCTGGGAGAAATGCGATGAAATGTGTTAAGTACTCAGGAGGAACTAAACTTGGTATACTCAGTATTCTTTGCTACCAGCCTAAGAAAAATCTAACACCAAAAAGGATTAAAGACAGGAAAAGACCTATTAAAATAGTAACATATTTCTCATATTTTCTTATCTTTTCTTTAATTTTCAAAATTAAATCACTGAAATTTTAATGTAAACATTTTATAACGTTATTAATTTAAAAAAATAAGTAAATCATAATCTTAATATATAAAAGTTATAAATAATATGCCAAAGAAAAATATCCTTCCAGAACCAGAAGAAGGGCTGAAATTTATTGATGTTCATTGCCATTTACCTTTCAATCGCCCTAAAAATGATAAACTACCTTCAGATCAAGATCAATATTTATCCTATTTTAAAATGGGAGGAAAATATTTAATTACAAGTACAATTGACCTGCAAACACTGAAATTAACTTTGGATTTTAAGAAAAAATATGATAAAAATTTTGGTTTTACATGTGGTTGGGCCCCACAAACAGTTACATATACCCCTAAAGATAAATATAATGTCGATTGGGAAAAATGGATAAATTTCATCTTAGAAAATCCAGAAAACTATTTAGCTATTGGTGAGATTGGGTTAGATTTTCATCATGCTAAAAATTTGGAGAAGAGAAATGAACAGGTGGAAGTTCTTAGACAAATTTTTGATTTAACGAAAGAACTTGATAAACCTTATGTATTACATGTTAGGAATGCGGCAGAACATGAATTTGATAGGCAGAATCCAAAGCATAGATTCAATAAAAAAGATGGTGTAAATAGGGAAATTCTAAATATACTAAAAGAATTTAAAATAAAACCTCAAAGAGTTTTATGGCATTGTTTCTCTGGACCTGAGGAATATGGAAGGTCATTACCAAATCAAGGATTTATGCTTTCAGTCCCAAGTTCGGCGTATGGTTTTGAAAGATGGCGTAAAGTAACTTTATTATCCCCACTAGAATCTTTAGTTACTGAGACTGATTCTTATTATCAACATCCTTATAAAAGAGGACCTTTAAATGTTCCATCTAATGTAAGATACTCTATTGTTGCTATAGCATATTCTCATAACATACCTCAAAAATTAGTAAGTGAAAAAACAATAGGGAATGCAATAAAATTTTTCAATTTGAATATTGAAAATTAAAAATTTTTTTTTAACAAAACTCATTAAATTCTTACAATGATATTTAATTTATTCTAAAGTTTATAGTGATGAAATATTGAAGATCCTTGTTACTTATTTCTCAAACACAGGAAATACAGAAAAAATAGCTAAAAGCATTTATGAAAGTTTAAAAGATCAAAAAGTTGACTTAAAACCCGTTAAAGATGTTAACCCATTGATTTTAAAAGATTACAATTTAATCTTTTTAGGATCAGGCATATATGCAAGTCGTGTGAATAAATCTCTTTTAGATTTAATAAATGATGCTCAAGAATTACCTAAAAATTTTGCATTCTTTTGTACTCATGCTAGCGCTACAGGATATCAAGATGGGTTCAGACTCGTTAAAAAAGCACTTAAGAAATATGATTTAAATATTTTAGGTGAGTTTGATTGTATGGGTGAAAATATTGGATTATCTCCACAAAACATCAAGTCAATGATGGAAAAATTACCCGTAGAAAAGAGAAAAGAAGCTGAAGAACATCAAAAAAGGCTTAAAGGACGACCAAACCAAGATGATCTTGAAGATGCAAGAAAATTCGCTTTATCAATATTACAAAAATTGTAATTAATAAGCTCAAACCTTATATCTTCCTTTTTTTCATTAAAAGTTATAAAAATTAGTCTAAAAATTATTTAAATACTCTTTGAGATAGATTGCAATTATAATATAAATCTTAAAAAAGGTGGTTTGATTGAAGAGAATTCATACTGCTGTTTTGATTATTGTTGCAGTTTGTATTGTCGCTACAGGAACTACATTTGGAATTTTAATCTTTACAACGTGGGGTGAACTTGATTATGAAAATACTTATTATTACGAATCTACCTCTCCTTCTTCTATAGAACGAATTAATATCAATACAGATATTGGTTCAATTCTTATCAATTACAATAACACACCAACCAATTATTATGCAAAAATTGACTTAGATATTCATATTGAAGGAATTTTAGTAAAAGGATCATCATTCTCAGATTTCTTTTACCCAATCTTATGGGAAAATGAAAGCACACCATTAACTTCTTTCACACTTGATGCAAAAGCAACAACATGGTTTATTTTTGGTTTCGCTCAGCAAATACAAATAAACTTAACTCTTAGAACTGATGTAATATATGACCTCAATATTCTATCCAGCACTGGTGCAATAAATTTGAATGTTCCTGATAATATAATTATGAATAATACTATACTAGGAACTTCTACTGGTTCAGTTTTTTTAAATGCGGCTAAAAATACAACATTTCAAGGGGACGTAAAATTAAGTACAAGCACAGGAGCTGTAAGTTTATACGCGACACATGCTAATTTTACTCATGATGTAATTTCATATACCTCAACTGGAAATATTGTATTAAATTTCTCAAAATGCTCTATTGGAGGCCATTTAAGAGGGACTGTTTCTACAGGTAGTATAGGTTTTAATAGTTATAATATGGAATATAGTGAAGGATATAATTGGAGATTAGAAAGCTCTACAGGAAACATTGGAGTCAATATTTTACAATACACTGATATGGGAGCTAATGTGACCGGTTCCATTAGTACTTCAACAGGTACTATTAATGTTTATTATAAAGACAATCTTGCTAATATAGGTGCAAAATTTACTTGTTCAACTTCAACCGGTTCAAACAATTATACTCCTATTGGAACAGGAGGTTTTAGTGTCTCTGGAGTTAATCCAAAAACAATAACATCAAATGACTACAATAGTACCAGTAATAAATATACTTTTACAGCATCTACATCTACTGGTAATAATAATATACAAGCTGAAAGCTTGTAATTCCTTAATTTATAATTTTGTTTTTTTATTTAAATTATATTTTATACCATCTCTAATTACCTAAATTCAGAAAGTTTTAAAGGTGTAGTATAAGTCTTTCCAAAATAAAACCTTTTAATATATTTAAAACTAAATAAAATATCATTCTAAAGAAGAAATTATAAAAAACTAAAAAAATGGATGTGTGAAAAATGGATGAAAGTTTGTTAAAAAAATTAGCAGAATTAAGAGATGCAGAAGGCGAGAGGAAACCTTCTGATGCTTTAATATTAGCAGAAGCACTAAAACAACTTGCCGAGGAGAATGAAGAAATAAAAGAAGAAATTGAAGATATTGATGAAATTTTAGTTCAATTCGAATATATTGATTCTGGATATAAATATTGGGTAAAACTTGGAGAGGGCAAAGTTGAGTATAGTGAGGGTGAAGCGGACGAACCAAGCGTCACTATGAAAGCAACAGGTGCTACATGGACAGGTTTAGGTACTGGAGAGATTGAGTCAACTAGCGCTTATATGAGTGGAGACCTTCAAATTGAAGGCAGTCTTCAAGATGCGATTACATACGGGGAGATCAATGGAATGGTGGGAGATGTATTAAGAGAATTAAGGGGAGAATAATATTATAATTGAAATTTTTTTTTAAATTTTAAATTCTAAATTTATTTATTAATAACTGAGTAATTTTACTCACTTTATTTAATTTTACATAACCTTTATAAATAAATATTTTTTTAATGTGTCCACAACAAAAAAAAGTTTTTACTTTGTTATTTTTATAAAAATAGCTCTCATTCTAAGGCAAAAAAAGTTTTTTCTGTTAAATCTGTGAGAGCTGGGCTAAAAATCAAAAAAGACTTTTGTAATACGATTGAAATAAAAGCAATTAATAGATAAAAAAGAAAGTTGGATTATAATACGATAGAGAGAATGCGATAGTTTTAAATAGTTCCCATCATACCGCTTATACAAAGTATATGGACAAAAAAGTCCATACATTTTTGGCGAAAATAATTTGAGAATAAAATAAACTTAACACTGAATTATAAAATAAAGTGAAAAAATTATGGTTAGTATAGATTTTAAGAAAGACACTTGGATATATATTTTAATTGCTGTTGTCCTAGCACTCATATCGATTTTCACTCCATTAGGAACTACTAATGATTCTTATCAAGGATTTCCTCCAGGCACTACCATCTGGTGGACTTCACTTATAACGTATACTCCAGAAACTACCATCTGGTGGGGTACTGGAGACGCAAGTGTTTGGACTTTAGGAATAACTTGCATGTCAATTGCAATACTATTGTTTTATGGAATCCATAATATGAAAGGTATGGATTTTAAATGGGGTTGGTTAGTCTATGTACTAGTAGGAATTGCACTGATTATATTTCCAATCTTAATGATGGTATTTAGTACTATTATTGGTTTCGAACCTATTACTATTGGTTTCGCACCTATTGGGATTCTCATTTCAGGTATTATATGTATTGTTGCATTTATATTTGAAAAGTTCGTTGGACGCGGAGAGTAAACTTAAAATAAGTATTTGTTAAAAAATAATAAGATAATAAATTATAAAATAAGTTGAAAAAATTATGGTTAGTATAGATTTTAAGAAAGACACTTGGATATATATTTTAATTGCTGCTGTCCTAGCACTCATATCGATTTTCACTCCATTAGGAACTTTTGATACATATTTTGGAAGCCCTGTTCCAGACAAGATCTTCTGGTGGACTTCACTTATAATGTATAATGCAGGCCAAGACCCATCCTGGTTTGGTCAAGGAGTAGCAACTGTTTGGACTTTAGGAATAACTTGCATGTCATTTGCAATACTATTGGTTTATGGAATCCATAATATGAAAGGTATGGATTTTAAATGGGGTTGGTTAGTCTATGCACTAGTAGGAATTGCACTGATTATATTTCCAATCTTAATGATTGTATTTGATTCAGAAACTATTGGGTTGGGTGAAGTTACTATTGGTTTCGCACCTATTGGGATTCTCATTTCAGGTATTATATGTATTGTTGCATTTATATTTGAAAAGTTCGTTGGACGCGGAGAGTAAACTTAAAATAAGTATTTGTGAAAAAAATTTTTTTTTTTTTGTTTTGTTATTATTATTTATTAATAGCTTTATATATCTATAATTAAGTAAACTGGGTAATTTTACTCAGTTATTTGTTAATCTTTTTTATATAAAAAGTTGGGAAGAACTACCACTTCTATAATATAAGTTCTAAAAATGTTCTCTTTCCAATTCTATATTTTTCTTTCGGAATGTGATCTTTAACTTTTATTAATTTAATTGCATTATTTGGACAATTTGCTGCACATACTCCACATCCTATACAAAATTCATCTCTCAAATACATAATTTCATCCGATTTATCTTCTTCATTTCCCCATTTATGATATATTGCTCCCATTTGACATTTATTTATACAAATATCGCATTTAGTACATAATTCATGATTAAACTTTGGGATAAAATTTGAGGAAAGTACAGCGTTTTCCCGGTGCTCTTTTGATGGAACTAATGTGCCACAATGACAACTACAACAATTGCATACAAATAAAGATGATTCTACGCTAGAATCCATGATACAGTTATGTATAAGTCCTGCTCTCTCAGTTTTTTTAAGAAATTCAATAGCTTCTTTTTTTGATAGACTTGGTCTTCCTTTCTTTATATTTCTTTCTGCAACTGCACCTGCTAAAAAGCATCCTAATTCAGGGGAGGCTACTTTGCATGGTTCATCTGTGTATTCTCCTATTATACGACATTGACAATCTATAACAGAAAATTTATCATATTTATCTATTAAACTTTTTATTAACTCATATGAAAGAACTTTTGATTCTACATCAAATGATTCATCAATTTCGATCAACTTTTCTTCTGCTTCAATCGGAAGTAGTGGACGAAAGAGCTTAAAATTGGTTTCATTTAAAAACTGGGGAACAAAATGCTTGAAAAGAAAACGATAAATTTCTGCTGCGGCTCTTAAATTTTCGTCAGTATCATTCAACCGGATAAAATATTTTTCAAACATACCTGGTAATATTGGTATTAAGCAATACCTAGATCCACGCTTCCCTATAGTACCTTTCTCTCTGCAATTTTCTAAAATTTCTTTAATTTTTTCTTTTGAGATCCCAGATTTTTGTTCTAATTCTCTCAAAGTAATGTCTTCTTCAGTACCTTTAAAATGTGAGAGAATCTGTATTTCTTCTTCATTCCAAAATATTTTTAGTAATTCAATTATTTTTTTATGCTTCGGAGCGTATAAAGGACCCAATGATAACTTTTGCCTTACAATCTCGTAATAATCTACTACACTCATAAAAAAGAAAAATTGAATTAAATTAAATAGTTTATGCTAATCTTAAGGAAAAAATCCCCGTAATTCAATAGCTTTGGCGATTCTAGAGACCGCAATGATATATGCTGCTGTACGGAGATTAATACTTCTTTCTTTTGAAAGCATATATACTTCTTCAAACGCTTTTAACATAATCTTCTTTAATTCTTTATTAATTCTATCTAATTCCCAGAAATATGCCCTAATGTCTTGAACATATTCAAAATAAGAAACACAAACACCTCCAGCATTTGCAAGAATATCTGGAATAACACGTATTCCTCTACTAAATAAAATTTTATCTGCCTCGGGTATAACAGGACCATTAGCACCTTCTAATATAATTTTACAGTTTATTTTATTTGCATTATCTTGTGTTATTTGGTTTTCTAAAGCTGCGGGGATCAGTACATCACACTCAAGAGTCAATAGCTCTTCATTTGTAATCAATTTATAATTGTCATTTTTATAATCTTTTAAATAATTCCCTTTATGTGTCCATTCTAACAATTTATCGATTTCCAATCCTTCAGATTGATAAATTCCTCCTGAGATGTCTGAAACCGCCATTACTTTACATCCTTCTTTATATAATAGATCAGCAATTGTTCCACCAACATTTCCAAAACCTTGAATTACAATAGATAATGCCTTCAACTCTAAGTTTAATTTTTCACATAATGCTTCAAGTACATAATATAAACCCATACCTGTTGCGGGTTCTCTGCCAACAGAACCTCCAATCTCAATTGGCTTCCCAGTAACAACTCCAGGGACTGACCTTCCTTTATTCATACTATAGGTATCCATTATCCAAGCCATAATCTGGGCATTTGTATTAACATCAGGAGCAGGGATATCTATATCGGGACCAATCATATTTATTATTTCGGATGCATATCTCCTTGTTAGACGCTCTAATTCTCTTTTGGACAACTTTCTTGGATCTACACATACACCTCCCTTTGCACCCCCTAATGGCAAATTTAGGAGACTGCATTTCCAAGTCATCCATGTTGCCAATGCTTTAACTTCATCTAATGTAACTTCTGGAGAATACCTTATCCCTCCCTTTCCAGGGCCTCTTACAGTGCTATGTTGCACCCTATATCCCTCAAAAATCTGAAGTGAACCATCATCCATCTGGATAGGAATTGTAACTATTAATGCTCTTTCGACTCTTTTAAGATACTCTCTAACATTCGGATCTAATCCCATCTCTTTAGCGACAATATCAATTTGTTTTTTAGCAACTTCAAACGCATTTAATACCAAAAAACTCACCTATAATAATATCTTCATTTTTAGTTTACAATAATTAATGTTATTTGAAGAAAATATGATTTTTATACATTATTTTTTAACATAAAAAAATCTAATTACGATAAATTAACAAGACAATATTGAACAAATTGCATTGGATCATTTGCACATCCCCCAGAATCTAAACCTCCCAATTGTGTTATTATTTTTTGGGGGATAAGATTATCCGCAAGCCATAAATCCTTTAAACTCATTAAGGATTCTAAACCCTTTATATGAATAATACGGTTTTGACTTAGATCAAGTGTTTCTAATTTTGTGAGAGGTTCAAGGCCTTTGATTTCTCCAATGTTATTTTCTGAAAGAAAAAGGTTTTCTAAATTAGTCAAGCTATATAATCCCTTTATTTGACTTATTTCATTCTGTTTTAGATTTAAAATTCTTAAATTTTTACAATCTGTTAATCCCTTAATTTCTGAAATTTGGTTTGTATTTAACCAAAGAGTTTCTAAATTTTCTAAATTCTCTAAGCCTTGAATTTCTTGAATATTATTATTATTTACATAAAGACTTTTTAAATTTTTTAAGTGTCCTAACCCTCCTATGCTTTTAATTTGATTTCCTCCAAGATTTAATACCTCTAAGTTTTCTAATCTTTCAAAATTTTTGATTTGCTCTAATTGATTTCCCATGACCCATAAAACTTCAAGATTTGATAAATTATTAAGACCTTTAATTTCACTAATGTTATTCCAAGAGAGATCTAGCCTTTTTAGCGATTTTAAATTATCTAAACCTTGAATTTCTGTTATTTGATTACCTCGTAAATAGAGTTCCTCTAAGTTTTCTAAATTTTCTAATCCTTTCATTTCAGTAATGTGATTACTTACTAAATGCAAAATTTTGAGATTTTTTAGATTTTCTAATCCTTTTATTTGAGTGACTCTATTACTTCCCAAATTTAGTACTTCTAACTCAGTAAGATCTTCAAGACCTTTTATATGCAAGATTTGATTCGAACTTAATTCTAAATTCTTTAAATCTTTTAATTTTGATAATCCTACTATTTCATCCATATCTTTTATTTCTAAAAGACCTAAATCGAGGAAACCGCTTTTAATTTCGAATTTATTTCCTGCTACTTCAACAGATTTCATAAAAGTTACGCCATTATACTATCTAAGAGATTAAAACTTTTATTAAATAGGTATACATAATTATGTAAATCTTATTATTTATTCATTTTTTTTCTAAAAACTTATTAAAGGTAATATTTGAGAGTAAAAATATAAGATGGTGTAAAATCCTCTGGAAGCCATGAAAATGATTAAAATTATAAGGTAAAATATTTTTTTACTTTTTATGGCAAGAGCACTCTATATGGATGATTCTTATCTTAAAAGTTGGCAAGCAAAAGTTATTAGTGTAAAAGATGATAAATATATAGTTCTTGATAAAACTGCTTTTTATCCTAAAGGTGGTGGACAGCCTTGGGATGAAGGTTTAATCATAAAAGAGGATCAAAAATTCAAAGTAGTCTATGTTGGTAAATTTTCAGGTCAAATAAGCCATGAAGTAGATAAACAGGGATTACAAGCAGGAGATAAGGTTAAATGTGAGCTCGATTGGGAGCGAAGATACACCTTTATGAGGTATCACACTGCGTCTCATCTAATCAGTAATATCCTTTACAAAAAGGCTAATGCGAAAATAACAGGAAATCAAATTGAGTTGGATAAAACAAGGATGGATTTTTCAATGCAAGATTATTCTCCTGAAAAATTACGATCTTATGTTGATAAGGCAAATAAAATTATAAAGCAAGATTTACCAATCACAATCGATTACATGTCAAGAGATGAAGTTTTAGGAAAACCCGAATTAGCACGTTTAGCTATAGGTTTACCTGAAAAAATCAAGGAATTTCGCATTGTTAAAATAGGCGATATCGATGAACAAGTTGATGGTGGAACCCATATTAACCATCTAATTGAAATTGGTGAAATTGAAGTTACTAAAACTGTAAATAAAGGAAAAGACAATAGAAGGATGTATTTTGTGTTAAAAAAGTAGTATTTTATTCAGATTATGGAAAAAAATTTCAGATTCATTCTCTTTTTTCTTCAGATTTTATCAGTTCTTTTTTATCCTCATCAATATTAACTTCATGCTTAATTTCATATTTCATTGCTTCGTCCACATCTTTTTTCATAATAATTTCTCTACGGGAATCGGCATACTTATTAGGTTTAAATTTTAATACTGGTATTCCTGTGTATATCCAGCCAGGTTCAAGAATTTGATTAGTTGTTGTAGTAGAAATTGCACCAACGACCGTCTCTTTACCCACTATTGCTCCAGGAACTATGGTCGTATGAGCACCGACCATTACATAATCATCAAATATTACTTTTTTAATAATCAAATACTTACCTACCACCATACTTGACATTACATTTGCTCCCTGACCGATTAAATTTTTCCTCCCAAATTTTATGAATTCTCCATCGCACCAAGTATCATTAAGATGACTAGAAGCATCCATATTAACCCCAAATAATTTAAAAACTAGGAAATCTAGCCATGGGAAGGGTGAATTTCGCATGAACCATAAAGGTAATTTCATTAATTCTTTTCTTAATACCCAAAATTCAAAATCCTTATCCCCCTTAACTGCTTTGAAGACTCCTTCCTTAGGTTTGTGTATTAAATTAATAAGAATTAAAAATAATTTTGTAAAAAGCATGCACGCAAAAATAAAAAAATATATTGAGGCAAAAATAACAAGAGGAAGAAATATTACAACCATGTCCCAATTCTCTGAAGAAAGATACCAATACCAAAAGATTGAAATTATTAGCCCTGCTAACCAAAATATTGGTAAGTATACTGCCAAAAACTTTAAATTAACTCTACTGATCGCAGAACTCGTAGCAAAATCTACTTCTAAATCTTCATGAGTCAAAGAATTTATATCCTTTTTCTCTTCCTCGATTACATTGCGCTCTAATTGTTGCTTAACTGGTGAGATTTCAAGGAGTTCTGTAGGTTTTAATTTTTTTATCAATTTTTTATCAGTATAACCTTTAATATTTTCATTTTTCTCTAAATCTTTTGGTGTTACTTCTAAATATTGTATTAATTTTTTTCGAAAGATTCTCCTCAAGGGCATACCCCAATAATAGTTGATCTGGGATTCTTTTCCCACAATACTATGTTTTGTTGCACATGCTAAGGGAAGCATAAATGAATTTTCACTTATTTCTGATCCCGGACCAATTAGATTTGTCGTCGCAGCTGTCACATTATCTCCAACTTTAATTTTAAAATATGAGATATTACCAAAAATCCCCTCCACTACATGAGTTCCTAAAGCAGAATTTACTCCAAAATAACAGTTTTTTCCAATTTCTAGAAATTTATCATTAACTATAGACTCCTCTAATGTTGTACCTTTCCCTATTTTACTTGCTCCTATGAAATTAAAAAACCAATTGCTAAGCCAGCAAAAAATTCCCTTTGAAAATGCATTCTTTCCATACTTAAGCATAAAGCTTCTAATGTGATAATAATTTACCGTTCTGCTTCGAATATTTCGCGGAATTATTCCTTCTTTTGACGGTGAGATTTTCTCAGATATTTTCCAAAAAATTCTAGTAGATATTCCTAAAAAAAGTAAATAGAGCAAATAGCAACCAATTAGGATTAAGGGCATTACAAAAAATGCAATTAATGAATCCAATTGAATAAAAACAAGTAATATGTTTGGAATAAATAAAACATGAGGGATAAAAATCTGGAGAAAATACCAAAAAAAGCAAATTCCGGGAATAACCCATGAACTATAATATATAATCGCAAAAATTAAAATATAAAGATGAAATTGAAGCTTAACTTCTTCCTTTAATATTTCACGCTGATTTGATGACTCATCTTCTTCAGATTGTTCATTCATTTTAAGGATAAATTATCAATTTTTCATTATATATTAAAACCATCATCAAAATCTTCCCATTCATCTGTTGTAGCATCTAATCGTTTCTTTTCTTCTTCTTTCTTTTCTTTTTTTAATTCACGGCGATCTTTACGTTTAAGTTCATCATATCGCTTAACATAAATTTGTTCATATTTCTCTCTTAATGCCTCAACATCTTCGACATGTCCTATTTTATCTTCTAAACCATCTTCAAAAAAATAATTCTTTTTAAACTTTTTAGCAGGTATACCTGCATAAATGTAACCATCTTCTAATATTTGTCCAACAGTTGTTACAGAATTAGCAGCTAAGATACATTTTTGACCTATGTGTGTTCCAGGCATAATTATCGCATGAGAACCTATTCTTACATCATCCTCGATAATTGTCTTCCTGATAATTAAAAGATTTCCAATAATTACAGCAGATTGGACTATAGCACCCTGTCCAACCACAACATCTTTTCCAAATTCAACGAATTCTGTATCAACCCATCCTTCAAATAAAGAATTGGATATTCTAGTCTTTACATTGAACATTTTGAAACATATATTATCCATAACCCCAGGAAATGGAAATCTGTGAGCAAGCCAAACTGGCCAACGTTTTATCGTATTCCTTAAGCTCCAATAGCGATAATCTTTATCTTCTGGAATTCTCAAGAAAACACCTTCTCTTGGTTTGTGAATTCCATTTACAATAATTAAAAGTATTTTAGCAAACAAAATTCCTGCAAAAACTATTGTCACATACATAACAACAGCTAAAAGAGGTAGAAATGTATAAAAATGAACAGGTCTAATCGGATTCCATAACCATCGCCAATATACCCATAATTCTAAGAGTAAAGGGATGATACTTGCCCATATCAAAAATATATAAAAAATCAAATATCTTCTTCGAACCAGTACTGTTGGAGTGAAAGGTCCCACTCTCATCGTATTAGGAACACTCATTTCTAAACCATTGTTCCAAGTCTTTCTTTATTTACTATAATTTTTATCTTATTAAAAAGCAATTGATACTTATTTACTTTGATAGTTATGTTTTTTTCCTTTTAAATTTATAATTTGTATGTACCACTATAAAATTGATATGAAAGATAAATGTAAAGATTGTGGAGAGTGTTGTTTAGATACAGAAATGATACTTTCTCAACATGATATCGACTTAATAGTCAAAAATTATCCAACTATAATAAATAAACGAGATTTTACTTTTAAAAATAAGAATGGTAATTTTCAGATAAAAAATTATGATAATCATTGCGTTTTTTTGGATTTCTCAACTAAAAAATGTAAAATTTATGATTATCGCCCTCAAGGATGCAGGTTTTACCCTTTAATCTATGATTTCCAGTTAAAAAATTGTGTTTTCGATAAGGATTGTCCTAGAATTCACTTATTTTATCAAGAACAAAAAGCTTTTAATGAGATGTGCAATAGTTTAAGGAATTTTCTTAAGTATCAATTAAATTTTGAATTAACTTAAGTCCGCTCTTTCTTATCATCGTCAATATTGATATCATGTTCAATTTCAAATTTCTTTTCATCATCAACATCTCTTTTTGTTATTTTGTTACGTCGTTGTTCAGCATATTTATTCTTCTTTAATTTAACTATTGGCATTCCAAAATAGACCCACCCTGGTTCTAATATTTGATTATAAACGGAATATGACATAGCACCGACCAAAGTTTCTTTGCCTACAATTGTACCTGGTGCAATTGTCGTTTCACCTCCAATAAGAACATAATCATCAAATATCACCTTTTTGATAATTAAATACTTTCCAATAACCATTGAAGACATTATAGTCGCTCCTTGCCCTATTAATACTTTACGTCCAAAATGAATAAATTCCGTATCACACCACGCATCATACAAGGAAATTGAAAGACCCATTTTTATACCAAACCATTTAAAAACTAAAATATCCATCCAAGGAATAGGCCAATTTCTTACAAGCCATAAAACGATCTTTTTTAATTCAGTCCGTAAGCACCAAAATTCAAAATCAGTATCACCTTTTTCAGCCTTAAAGACACCCTCTCTTGGTTGATGTATTAAATTTATTAGTGTTAGAAACAATTTACTGAAAATGAGACAGCAGAAAATAAATATAAACCACATAAAAATAATTATCGTAGGTAAAAAAAAGATCAATAAAAATGGATTTTGAACATAATAAGTGTATGTATAAAAGATTATAGAATCCATCATTCCCGAAAGCCAAAAAATAGGGATGTATAAGATTAAGAATTTTATATTTACTCTGCTTATTGCACTACTGGTAACAAAATCAATCACTAAGTTTTCTTCTTTTTCATCATCCAAAGTTTTCATTTCATTTTTTAAAGCAATAATGGCTTCTTTCATATCCTCTATTTCCTTTAATGTGTCTGGATCTATTTTCAAGTAGTTCCTAACTTTTCTTTTAGATATTTTACTTAGTGGTCTTGCGCCTCCAGAAAAATAATAGCTATTTCCTTTTAGTATACTATGTTTTGGAGTGGAAGCTAATGGGAGTAGATACGAATTTTCCTTTATTTCAGTTCCAGGAGCAATTAAATTTTTTGCTGCTGCAGTAACATTGTCACCAACTTTAACTTTAAAATAAGTAATATTTCCGAATATCCCGTCAATCATATGACTGGATAAAACCGAATTGACACCAAGATAAACATTTTCTCCAATTTTTAAAAATTTATCATTCCCAGATGATTCTTCTATTGTTGTTCCTTTTCCAATTTGGCTAGTTTTCATAAAATTATAAAGCCAAGGTTGCAACCATGGAA
>JBHLLJ010000028.1:0-26673 GCA_048885705.1 Candidatus Hermodarchaeota archaeon
GCTAAAGGTGACATAGATCAACTTATTGAAGTCATATTAAAATGCTGCAAACTCTTATTAGAAAACCCACAAATTGTCGAACTCGATTTGAACCCTGTTATTGTATTTAAATCTGGCAACGGTATCATGGTTGTAGATGCTCGGATTATATTAAAGGAGGGTAATTAAAATGTCAAAATTGAAAGAATTTAATGGCTTTTTTAATCCAAAAACGGTAGCTTTTTATGGAGCCTCAAATATGATGCAAAAATTTGGAAGTATCCATCTTATAAATTTATTATCAGCTGGATTTCAAGGAAAAATTATACCTATTCATCCAAAAGAGGAAGAAATTTTAGGATTTAAAACATACAAAAATATAAAAGAAGTCCCTGAGAAGGTTGATTTAGTTGTAATGGCAATTAGTCCTAATTTAATTAATAGTTTCTTGGATGATTGTGGTCAAAAAGGAGTAAAACACGTCATTATTTTATCAGGAGGCTTTTTAGAAGTAGGAAATAAAGAAACACAGGATCAAATGAAAAGGATTGCTGAAAAATATAATATCAAAATCATGGGGCCAAATTGCTCGGGTGAAGTAATTACGCCTTCAATAAATATAACCCATGTACCATGGCCACCAAGAAAAGGTGGAGTTTCAATCATTTCACAGTCTGGAACATATGCGGTTCAACCTTTAATTGCTATTAGTTCAAAGATTGGTTTAGGCATCTCGAAAATAGTATCGGTTGGAAATGAAGTGAATACTGATTTAGTTGATTATTTAGAAGCCCTTGAAGAAGATGATGAAACAACCACTATTGGCATTTATTTTGAAGCCGTAAGAAGAGGTAAAGAATTCATCGAAATTATTGATAGAATTAACAAAAAAAAACCTATAGTAATAATTCCAATAGGGCAAACCGAAGCAGGTACAAGATCCGCAAAATCCCATACTGCAGCTATCACATCACCTGGCTATGTAATAGATTCAATATGTGAACAAACAGGAACCATAAAAGTAAGAAATAGTATAGATATGCTAAATTTGCTTAACGCTTTTGATTCTCTTCCCCTTCCTAAAGGAAACAGGGTGGCAATTCTTACATTAGGAGGTGGACCAGGAACGTTGATGTCGGATCTATTTGAAAGTAATGGAATGAAAGTACCTATGTTAAGTAAAGAATTACAAGAAAAATTGAAACCTTGGATGCCTGAAACAGCATCAACTATTAATCCAATTGATTTAACTTATTCGGATGATATGCAAAATTTTCTAAATGTTTTACCAGAAATATTATTAAAAAGTGATGAGATTGATTCACTTATATTTTATGGATTAATGGGTACTGAATATTTCAAAAATTTAGTTAATGTTCCAGATTATATGAAGGATCATGAGAGTATTATTACAATGAGGAATTTTGGGGATATGATGGAAGACTTCTTTATTGCTCTTTTTGATGAAATAATAGGATTTAAAGAAAAATATAAAAAACCAATACTTTTAACTTGTTACAATACGAGAGAAGAAAAATTTGTTGCCTACTTACAAGATAATGGAATTCCTGTCTATTATCCGGAAGAAGGAGTATGGACTTTAATAAGAATGTGGCAATATAGCAAATTTTTACAATCAAAAAATCAATAATGTAATTAATTTTATATTTTTTTAATATTTCAAATAGAAATTAAAATATTAATTAAATGCAGAATGGTTCATTCAAACAAAGATCGATGCTACAAGTGTGGAATGATTAGATCAATAAAAGATCTAGTACTTTTAGAAGATGGAAAATTTATGTGCTTTTCATGTTGGAATGATTATTGTAAAGAAAAGATCAAAAAAAAGTAAGTCTAAAATAGTAGCTGATGTCTTTTAATCATAAGAAATTAGAAATGTATATTTCTCTAGATCAAACTTCTTTATCTTTATATCTTCTTTATTTGGCTTTCTTGGAACAAGTGGTATTTTGATTACTATTTTATAACTCTGTAAATAAAAATTATTATAAAAAACGTTCTCAAATTTATCCCAGTCGATGAACTTTTGAATACTTATTTCTTTATTTTCTATTACGGGGATAAGAGACATGTTTTTATATCTAACTTTTTAATATTTTAATGAATTTTAAATTGTGCAAAAATTATCTTTGCTAACCCTTTTATAATTCTGGATTAATTCTAAAATAACGAATAAAAGGTTATTTCTGAATAATCGCTTAAATCTGGTACCATTATATTATAACAGATTGTATATTTAAATGTTTCTCTAATGAGTTTTAAAGTAAAATTGACTTTGTATATTTACTTTATATATTCTTAATATAAATACAATTTACTCCACACTTATGCTGCTTTTAATAAGCATTTGAATTATTTTGATATTAGATTATTGATAGAAATGTTAAAATTTTTTAAAATTCATTTCAGATTTCGATAAGTTTTAAAATTCTAGTTTTATTTATTTTTAAAAGAAATCTTGGATTTAATTATGGGAACTGGGTTTTTTGGAAAAATATTAAGGATAAACCTAAGTAAAGAGAAATTTGTAGAAGAAATACTACCTGAAGGATATTATCGTCAATATCTTGGAGGATATGGGTTAGCAGTTAGATTAATTTATGAAAAAATGTCTGCGAAAGTCAATCCAGTGAGTCCTGAATCGATCTTTGGCTTTTTTCCAGGATTATTGACTGGAACTCCCGCACCATTCTCAGGAAGGTATATGGTTGCTGGTAAATCTCCATTAACAAATACGTGGGGAGATTCTAATAGTGGAGGAACTTTTGGCCCAGAGATAAAGAAATGTGGATACGACGCAATTCTTTTTGAAGGTAGAGCTGATAACCCAATTTATATTTCCATAATCGGAGAGGAAAAGGACATTTTAGATGCTTCAGATATTTGGGGGCTAGATATAATCGAAGCAGAATTAAAATTGAAAGAAAAACATGGTAAATTTATTAAAACGGCAGGAATTGGAGGCGCGGGAGAAAAAATTTCAAGAATTTCAGGAATAGCTAATGATAAGGGGCGGATTGCTGCTAGAGCCGGATTAGGTGCTATAATGGGGGCGAAAAAAATAAAAGCACTTGTTTTAAAGGGAAATAAGAAAATTGATATTCACAATCGTGAAAAATTTTTAGATTTAGTAAAAATTTATAATGAAAGTGGTATATACCAAGAGTCTAGTAAACTTATACGTTCAATTTTGAAAAATGTACCTAATTTAGCAAAAACTATTCGAAGATTCAGAATAGGTTTTGCAGGACCACCAAAAATGATAAAAGAGATATATAGATCTTTTGGAACTAGCGTTGCTAACACAATATCAACAGAAACTAATGATTCTCCAATTAAAAATTGGGGGGGTATAGGTATGTATGATTTTCCATTCAAAAAATCAAAGAATCTCTCTGCCATAAACATCCAAAAGTACAAAATTAGGAATTATGGATGTTTTAGTTGTCCAGTTCAATGTGGCGGAATTTTAAAAATCCCTGAAATAAATTTAGAAGAAACACACCTTCCAGAATATGAAACTTGTTGTTCTTTCGGTGCTCTCTTACTTAATGATGATTTATTATCAATATTTGAAATTAATGAATTATGCAACCGAGCTGCTATAGATACAATTTCCACAGGTGCAACTATTGCTTTCGCAATTGAATGTTTTGAGAATGGTATATTAACAATAGACGATACTGACGGTCTAGAACTAACTTGGGGTAATTCAAATACTATTGTTGAATTAGTAAAAAAGATAATCAAACGTAAAGGAATTGGAGATATTTTAGCTGATGGAAGCAATATTGCCGCAAAAAAAATAGGAAAAGATTCTGAAAAATTCCTTATGACTTCTTTAGGTTCTGAAATTGCAATGCATAATCCAAGGATTTTCCCTTCATTAGCTTTTACATATAATTATGATCCAACACCAGGTAGACATACTGCGGCAAGTATTGATTTTGCTGAAATAGGTCCAATTAATAAATTTCAAAAAGGATTTAAATTACCAAAAGGATGGAAAAAAAATGAAAGAAAAAAGCAAATAGGACAAAAATTAACAACGTCCTTTCATCAAGTATTAAGCAGTGCTGGTTTATGTCTATTTTCAACTTTATTTGGACCTTATCCTTTTATTGATCTTATTAATAGCTTTACAGGTTGGAATATTTCTGTTGAAGAATTAATAACGATTGGATTGAGAATTCAAACATTACGTCAAGCATTCACTTTGCGTGAAGGTATAGATATTGCAAATAATAAATTACCTGGGAGAGTTACTGGTCACCCTCCTGATAAAAAAGGTCCTACAAAAGGTATATCTGTTGAATATGAAGAATTTTACAAAGGTTATTGCAGAGAAATGGGTTGGAATCCTAAAAATGGATTCCCTCTAAAAGAAACACTTCAAGATTTAGATTTAGAGTTTGTTATAAAGGATTTATATTAAAACTATATTACCTTATAATTTATTAAAACACTTTGCATTATTATTTATTAACTTAAGACATATAAAATGCGAGAATTAAACTACACTAATTTGGAATCCTTTATCAAACATGAAATTATTAAAGGGGCTAAAAAAATACGCGGGAAGCATTCTCCAATTTCAGAAGTTGTAAAAAATTCCTCTCAATCTTTGAGAGTGGAGAAGATCTATGATTTAGGAAAAATAGAAAATAATCATTTTTTATTAATTGTAAGAAATTATACAAAAAAACCAAAATTAAGGTATTTTTTAGCTGTTTCAATTGCAAATAATAGCTCTGACTTATTAGTTCAGCTTGTACGAGATTATGTCATTAAAAATGATTTAAAACTTATTCAATATTCAATATTTCCAAAAACATTAAGAATTCAATTATTATTACTCAAAGAACTTGAAGTAATCGAAGATTTCACTAATTCTATTAATAAATTGAAAATATGTAGAAAGGACTTTCGCAGCAAACTATTAAAAATAAAGAATTTACTAGAAAATGAATAATTATTAATGATAAATATAATTATAATATTAATCACAGTTTTGATTTTAGAATCCGAATTACTTTAAAAATAAAAAGAAGATATAACGATGTCATTTAGAGAAAACACAGTGAAGATTATATCAACTTTGGGTCCCGCATCAAGTTCAAAAGAAATGCTCAAAAAACTCATTGATGTAGGTGTTGATATATTTAGACTAAATTTCTCACATGGAACACATGAGGAAAAAAAGGAATTAGTCGAAAGAATTAGAGAAGTAAGTAAATATACTAAATACACTGGAATTTTAGCTGATATTCAAGGACCTAAAATTCGAGTAGGTCAATTCAAAGAAGATCAAGCCTATAGTCTAGCAATTGGTCAAGAAGTAAAAGTCTTTGAAAAAGAAATCGATGGAGATCAAGGTCAATTTTCAATTCCTTTACCTGGTTTTCTCAAATCAATTAGATTGGGCGATATTTTTTTTGTAAATGATGGAATTATTAAAATTAAGGTTACCAAAAAAGAACAAGATCATATTATAGGAGAGGTTCTCGCAGGTGGAATGATTAGTAACAGAAAAGGAGTTAATATTCCTTCTGGAGAATTATCACAAAAAGTGCCTACTGAAAAAGATGTAAAAGATCTTAAATTTATCTCAAAAATCGATCCAGAGTATATAGCCATATCATTTGTTTCTGATAGTAGCGATGTTCTTCATGTAAAAAGAATACTTGAAAATTATGGGAATGATAATATCAAATTGATATCAAAGATCGAAAGACCCATTGCCTTGGATAATTTCGATGAAATATTGGAAGTATCTAACGGCATTATGATTGCGCGTGGAGATTTGGGCGTAGAAATTGATCCCGATAAAGTGCCACTTTGGCAAAAGGAAATGATATATAAATGTAATCGTGAAGGAAAACCAGTTATTGTAGCAACTCAAATGTTAGAATCAATGGTTAACAATCCCATTCCTACTAGAGCAGAGGCTAATGATGTATATAATGCCGTTATGGACGGAACTGATGCTGTAATGCTTTCAGCAGAAACAGCAGTAGGAAAATACCCTATAAATGCTGTTCAATATATGAATCAGATAGCTAAAACTGCTACTGAAAACATGCCTAATAGAACTCCAGATGAATATGATTCTGATAGACTTACTCATACTCAAACTTTAGGACATGCTATACATGCATTAGCTAGAGAAATGCAAGATTTAAACTTTAGAGGAAAAATTCTTGTTATTACACGGAGGGGATATGGTGCTAGGATGATTGCTAAATATCGACCTCCGTTGCCTATAATTGCTATAACACCATTTGAAAGAACTGCGAGAGAATTAAGTTTAGTCTGGGCAGTACAACCAGTTCATATTGAAAATATAGATTTCTTTAATATGGATGCTGAACAAATTATAGAACAAGCTGTTAAACTTGCTGTTGAAAATAAATTGTTAGATGAGAATGAGCATGTTATTATTTTATTAGTCTCAAGAAAATTTGAGAGAAGGGGAAACCTGGTAGGACTCTATTATGTGGGTGAAATTCTTGAACCTGAATCGAAATAATAAATACTTTTTCAAAAATATATTACTTTCTTTTTTGTTAAATTTATAAATATTGATATTGTTAAAAAAACTTTAAATATAAATAGTTTAGAGCATTTTTTATAAAACAAACTACTATAATAACTTAATCTTACATAGAAAGGTTTGAGGAAAGAATTATGAGTGACGAAATTAAAGAAGTTGGAGAATGGAAACATGCATCTTGGGTGTCTACTTTAGGTAAATGGGCATGGGTAATAGGTATTATAAGTGGAATTATTGATATTGTAGCCGCACTACCTTCTCTTTTTTTAGCATTAGCAGCTTATCCATATGGTGCATTTCTTTTAGGATATCCTATATGGTGGATTATTAGTGGAGTTATAGTGATACTAATCTCTTTTGTAATAATAAAACCAAAATTTTCAGATAAATGTGCAAATAAGGATTGGGATACTCTTCTTAATTGGGTAATGTCAGAGAATTTTAGATTCCCTTGGATGCTTTTTTGGGGAATAATTGTAGAAATCTTCGGTTATGGTTGGGGTGGATTTGCAATTATTATCCCTGCTCTAGTCTTAATATTTGCAGGTCCAAAAAAATATGAATGGAAAGGCAAAAAATAGTAAATACTAATAAATTTCTTTTTTTTTTTGTATTTAGAAAATTTTGAGACTATAATTGTATTTATACATTCTAAATCTTAGAATCATGTTCTGATAATATATAATCTGATATTTTTATGTACAATTCTCTTAAAAAATATAATAATAAAATATATACTGGGATGAGAATAGGAGATTCTCATTATTGGAATTATACAAATGGTAAATGGTGCGAGACGAAAAAAGAACCTGATAAATGGAGTTTTAAATTTGAGAGCTTAAAGACTAGGATGAATAATGCTCCACTAAATACTGGTGCTAATATAAATACTAAATTTCATTGGTATATCATTGCTGATCAAATTGCTACTAAAATTGATGCGAACTCTTATATGACTTCTATGAAAGGAGTAAAATTTAAAATCGGCCATAAAAGGCCTTATTGGAAAACATTTAGTTATAATTACCCTGAACAACGATCGTATAAAGAAAGAGTTATAAAAATATTAGAAAGAATTTTATCTGAGTTAAAGAAAGAGTAGAAATTAACTTATTTCTCCTTTTTTTTGAATCTTTAAAGATTTAGTTATTGTGGAATCTTTTTCTTTGATCGATATTTTCCTTTCATTTCGATGAATAATAATCTCTTTGATATCCTTTTTCAAAATCGGTGAATTGTAGCTTTCTTTAAATATAATGAATTCATTTGAATTTGTGGTAAATTTTCTTAATTGAAATTCATCAATCGTTCCTATTCGACTTGTTAAAATATCTAATTTGTGATCTTTAAAAATAACTTCACACAAAACATCATCAAATTTTTTCATGAAAAGAAATCTAGTTGCATATATTTAAAAAAAAAGTTAAAATTGTTCATAATGAACAAAGTCACTAATAGGTTTTCTATCTCTGACTTCACCCTTAGGGTTAACAGGATATCCTAAAGGTGTCAAACCCATTACTTTATATTTTTTAGGGATTTTTAATAAACTTTTGAGTTTTTCCTCATTAAACCATCCAATCCAGCATGTTGCTAAGCCCTCAGCGGCAGCAGCTAAAATTAAATGCTCAAAACAAATTCCAAAGTCTACTCCGTAATATTTCTCACCACTTTTATTAACGCCAGAGCCACTTGGAGAAATTATACCAACAATAAACATTGGAGCCTCTGTAAATTTTGTTTCTTGTCCAATTGCTTTCCACACAGCTTTTACATTTTCAGGTTTTTTGACAACAATATAATGAACCCCTTGTATATTTGCCCATGTTGGAGCTAGACGAGCAGCCTCTAAAATTCGGTTAATTTTTTCTTCTTCGGGCATATCAGGTTTATAAACCCTAAAACTTCTTCTTTTTTTTACTACTTCATAATAATCCATCTTAAATCCCCTAATATCGCTTTTTATTTTATAACCTAAATATTTCAAATTTTTTGAAATTTTTGATTTATTAAAATAAGTATAATATATACCTCTCATGTGAGATTATTTTAATCATCTATCATTCTCTTATGTCCATTTGGGCAGATTCCATAAGTGCAATCGTAAAAACCATCATCATACTCTTCTTTTGCATCGTAGTGTTCCCAACAATAAATTTTGTTACATTCAGGGCAATAAGCATCTAATCCTTCATAACTATGGTATTCTTTCATGAAATTATGAATCCCTGGCAAATCTCTTTTAATCAATTTTTCAAATACTTCAAATGCTAGTTTAATACTTAAAGATCTTTCATGAGTAATCCCTCGAAAAATTAAAGCTTCTTTTTCGTCAAATCTTCCATGTCCTATTTTAAATTCAACAGCAATTTTACCACATACAGCACATGGCAAATGATATTCCAAATCAGAAACTACGATGACTGTTTCGGTAGGTTTTGATATTACTTTTCCAGTTTTTGAGCTTTTAAACATATACCAAAAAGCTTCCCAACACTCATTAAATGCATTTTCGACATCTTCGATTAGTTTTATTGAGAAACTATTTTGAAAAATATTAAGTTCACTAATAATTTTAAAGAGCTGATTTCTCGCAACATATAAGAAGTTTTTTGATTTTTCAATTTCCTTAAATTCTAAATTTGAGCTGGATCTCAACATCTCCCATGCAGAAATGATATTGTAATAAAATTCTTTAACATCTGAAACCCAAATGCTTCTAGTTGAATCATCTAATTCTTTAAGAAGCGATAAGTGTTGTATGATTTCATTTTTAATATCTTCGAGTTTTTGAATATTAACTCGAAGTTTCCATGTTTTTTCTGTCAACTTTGTGTTACTTTTATTTTTCTCGATTATTATAACTTATTTAACTTTTCTGCTTCTCTAACACTATTAAATAATTTCTCCCCACATTTATTACAGTCTTCTTCATACCATGAGAATGCAGAACTGCAATTGGAACATAACCAGCGCTTACTTTGTTGCTTTAACCACTCTTGAACACCAATTTCATCTATTGTTTTAAGACTCTGAACTGCCACATTATGGTGGGCGAAATTATAGGATTCAATTCTTTTAAATTGCTCACAAGGGTATTCAGAACATTGATCACAAAATTCAATGTTTTTAGATTGAGCGCATGGTCGAATTTTACATCCCCTACAGTTTTCAAATAATACATCACTTTTACACCCATGACACTTCAATTGCATATCGTGAATAGAACCGAGCCATTCTTTAGGAATGCAATCAGTACGATTTTGTTTGTAAGCTATCATAACGAAACATGCTCCACAATACAGTCCACAATAGGCATCTAATCTAAAGGGCATTTTTACTCAATTTTTATATTTTAAAAATTATGTAAAAAATGATTAGATCCCCTTTTAATTGATCTATTAAAACAAAATTATCTCTCAATATATTGAATTTTCGAACTATAAATTTATAATAAGAATTTGTTATTCTCTATTTTCTTTTTATAGAATTACCTAATAATTTTTAGAACTAATTAATAAATACAATGCAAAAAATTCTTTACATAATAATTAACAAAAATTTGAATTAAAAAAAGATTTGCTTAAAAAATGAATAAAAAAGAATATTTACAGATTTTTAATCTCATTGGGTTCATCGCAACAGTGATTGTTAATTTTTTGGCGGTTTTATTACCAATTGGTGGTAATACAACTCAAGAATTGTCTGATGCTATACCTAACTTATTCGTTCCGGCAGGAATTACTTTTTCAATTTGGACTTTCATTTATATCTTTTTAGGATTCTTTTCTGTTTATCAAATTAGAGATATATTTAAAAAAGACAAAATTGAAATGAAATTTTTAGATGATATCGGATATTTCTTTATTATTGGAAGCGTAGCTAACATAATCTGGATTATTGTATGGCATTATCAACTAGTTCCATTATCTCTAGTTTTTATGATTATTCTACTGGTTTCATTATTACTTATATATATCAAACTAGATATCGGAAGATCAGAAGTCTCTAAAATAGAGAAAGTTGCTTTACATATTCCATTCAGTATATATCTTGGTTGGATAACAGTAGCTACAATTGCTAACGTGACAGCGGTTTTAGTTGTTCTAGGGGTGCCTGGTTTTGGGCTATTAGCTGAAATATGGACTATTTTAGTAATTGCTGTGGCTGTACTTATTACATTTGCCATGCTATTGATACGGAAAGATTATGCCTATAGCTTAGTTGTAATTTGGGCGTTATTGGGTATTTTCATCAAACAAATTGCTTCCACTTTAACTGTAGCCATAACTGCGTTGATTTCTGGGATTATAATTATTGTAGGAATAGTATATATCATTATTAGACAGAAAATTTTGAAATAAATATTTGTTTTTTTTCCTTTTTTTTTTATATATAATCAGCAACTTTGACTGTAATTACATCATTAGTATTATACCTTTCATCAAATAGATTTTCTATATTTATTTTCTTAATTTTTTGGGATTTTTTCAGTAATAAATAAGGTAAATGAAAACCATACTTATGTTTTAGTTTAGATATAATTTTTGTCAAAGGGATTTTAAGCGTATCATTTAATTCTTTTCCTTTTAATAAATGTTTTTGACAGATTTCCTTAATACAAGATATAATATCTTCAGTACATAGTGTACTTAGATGTTTATCTGTGAATCGAGCTAATTTATATCCCTTAACATCTAAACATATAATTTTATAATTGGGTATTTTACCAAGAATAGTACTTCGTTTATCTTTATAATACTTGTTATATCCTAAATAATTATAATCAGACTTCTTGTGTTCAAAAAAAGGGGAAAGGTGAAGGACATAAGGGGAGTTAATTATTTTTCTCCCCGACACATTCATGTAATATACTCGACCACCATATAATGAATGAACTCGTTTTTCCATACCCAAAACTCCTACTTTATTGTTATTTCGAGGATTCTTTTCATCAGAAACACATGTTCCATGGCCATTAAATATCCATAGTGTATATATATCTTTATTAGTATAATTTTTTGTTCGTTCTATTAATTTTCTTTTACTTATTTGAGAATTCTGACATTCAATAACAACCTTCTTTCCATCTTTTAATTCGAAATATACGTCTGCTATTTGATCTCCAATGGTGTATTCAATTTTTTTTGAATAAATTTGATTGAATTTTGGAAACATAACATACCAATAGACTTTCATTGTTTTATGTTCTATAGTTTCAGGCTCAAAACAATAATTCCTATTTCCCTTATGTAAAAAGCATTCAAATTCTTTATTATAAAAAAGAGGTTTTTTACATATTGTACATAACCAATTATAATTTTGGGCATTATTAGGTAAACCATCTAATATATTGAATATTTTTCCCAATTCAAAATTGAATGCATGAATTACTTTTTTGTCTTTTTCCATTTCTTTTTGAAATGAGTTGAATTATGAAAAAGTATTATCTTTAATTCACAAATTTACTATTTAAACCCAAATCTTATTAGATATACCTATTACATACATTAAAACAAAGGGAATGAATATAAGACTAGAAATTTTTTTCACTGTTGATATTTAAAAATCAAAATAATTTTCTAAATTGTATGACAGAAATTCAAAACAATGAACTGGAGAAAAATATATCAAATTCTTCAAAAAATAATCCCTTCAAATATATAGAAGGATTAAAAACAAAAACTTCAACTCAAAACAAAACTCTTAAAACTCCAACTCAACTTAGACCTAAAATTTATAGGCAAGGTGATATTTTATTCAAGAAAATCCAAAATCTTCCTACACAATTGAAGGAAAAACCCGATAAAGTAGTGGCGGAAGGAGAGGAAACAGGTCACGCACATATTCTTGTTAACGGTGCAGTATTTGAATTAATAAATTCAGAAACGTTATATATAAAATCAGGTCAAAATACACGAATTATTCATGAAGAACACCTACCAATCAAATTAGAATCCGGAAATTATCAAGTAATAAGACAAAGAGAATATTTAGGTCCTGGATTGGAAACACGAATAGTAAGAGATTAAAATTTATAAAGTTATATAGGAGATTATTTCGAATGAATGATCCTGAGTACTATATTAGATTACACGATAATAACAAGAGATATTTAGAAAGTTTAAACCTAGATTATGCACCCAGTGGATCTGTAAGAATTATTGACAGAGATAAGGAGAATTTATTGGTTGAATTGACTAAAAGATCAACAAATTCGATTACTACTTACCGTTATGTGAGAGTAAAAGATTCTTCAACAGGAAAAAATTACTTTTTAAGTGTTCCTAATAAGATGAGTTCTTGTCGAGAAGCAATCTCGTGGAGTTTTGGACTTAAACCATTCGAATATGATTTATTATTTGAAACCTAAAAATTTATTCATTTTTTATCCTTTTTGATATTATTTAAAAAATTATGGTTGAAACAACATCTATTGTAGATTATTTTTACCAAAATGGGTACATTGACAGTATAAAATCATCAAACTATTTAGAGCTCTTTCATAATCTTATCATCAAACTAATTAATAATGAAAAGTATGAAGAATTAGTTGAATTGTGTTATGATGTGTACTCTTTTGACCCCAACATTACACTTATATCAAAGCTTATTTTTACTTTTATTAATCTTCAAGCAAACCAGAGTGCAATTGATCTTTGTGAATTACATTTAAGAAACGCTCATAATGATGATATTTTTTATGAAGTAATTGATGAGTTTTTAAAGTATGACAATTATTCTGGAGCAATTGATCTATGTAAGATGTACATCAAAGTTAACCCAAAAGGCAATTTAGGATTTATTTTTACGATAATTTTAGCATCGCTTAGAAAAGGTCTAAAATTTTCCAAAATATTTGATTTAATTGAAACCTTCTTAGATCTGAATCATGGGGTTAATCACGTTTATAAATTAATCCATTCAATGTTAGAGATACAAAATTATAAAGAACTAGTTAAAATATGTAAACTAATATTAGAATCAAATTCAAAGGAAAAGCTGAAGTTACTCAATATTATCACTTTACTTTATGAAAATGGAAAAAATAAAATTGCATGGGAATTATGTAAACTGCTTCTAAGATTCTATCCATCTTCTATTGATGTTCTAATTTTATATGGAAGTATACTCTTAAAAATAGGAAAAGCTCAACAAGCACGAAAACTCTTTACTTCGATTTTAAACCAATTGTCATCTACAACTCCAAAATTAAAGAGTAAAATTCTCAATTTTATTGGTTGGACTTATCTTCATCAAGGAGATTGGAAAAAAGCTACTAACCCGTGTATTAAATCAATGAAATTAAACCCAAAATTCCCAGATTCTTATAATAATTTAGGTCTTGTTTATGCAAAAAAAGGTTATGTTGATAAAGGTATTAAACTCATTAAGAGAGCTTTAAAGCTAAACCCGGGCTATTCTCAAGCATGGGTAAATCTTGGAAACATCTATTTTGAAGCGGCCAATTATTATGAAGCTTTTAATGCTTGCTATCACTGCTTATCCATTAATAACCAACATCAAGAAGGAATTACGCTATATAAAAATCTATCAAACAACCATGATGTGAAAATCCTTAGTTATCTAATACCTAAAATGATTCAATTAGGATATAGGTGTGGATTTGATTCCTTAAACGAAATAGTGTTCCCAAACAACTTATTAAAGAACCGTAGATATATAATCTATTCAAAAGAATTCTTAAATTTTTTGAAACGAATTCGGTTAGCACAGATGTACTTAAATAATTTTATATCTATATATTGTTGGTTGCCAAAATGTAATAATTGCGAAAGTTTATTAAAATTATATGGGGAAAGGATTAATTATAAAGATGGCTTTAAAACAAGAATGTATCGATGTGAGACTTGTGGAAAAGAGAAAAGAGAAGTTGAACAAATGGCCAATGAAGAAGTAAAATACTTAAAGGTTCGTATTATCTTAAAAGAGCCCCTCCTTAATTATGATAAAGAAACCCGTTTTTATTCTAAATTAGAATATGAAAAAATCTTTATAACTTACTCCACCATAAAGGAAATTGAAGACAATTTAACCTCTAAATCTTCAGATTTACTTGATAACTTAGGAGAGGGAGTGTTATTATATGGACAAGATATTAGAGAAATGTTATTATAAAAAATATTCAGTCTATTTAATTTTATAATATAATACAATATCATATTGTATAATAGTCCTTAAATCCATTTTTTCTTTAGAACCAAATTAAAAATCCTTTTTTCAAATAGTATGGCCAATAATCTAACATATATGAATTTTTTTCCATATAAATCTTATCGATCAGAGCAACAAGAGATTATTCGAGAAATAGAATTAGATGTTCGATTAAAAAAAAATATTCTATTAATTGCTCCTAGTGGCGCTGGGAAAACAATCACAGCTCTAAGTGCTATACTTCCAGTGGCTTATGAAAAGGGACTTAAAATTATATATTTATGTAGAACACATACTCAGTCTGCCAGAGTTATTAATGAACTTAAAAAAGTGCATTCAGCTACATTAAAAATAAATGGAATGTCTTTGAGAGGAAGAAGTGAAATGTGTTTAAATTCAATATTACTGGAATATAAACTTACTCCTATGGATGCTATGCTAGCATGCTCTGATTTAAGAATCCGTGAATCATGCAGGTTTTATAATAAACTACATATGAATAGTAAACTTGAAGATCTTAATCATTTTAAGAGACCACGAGATGCTCAAGAGTTAATTAAATATTGCAAAGAAAAGGAATATTGTCCCTATTATTTTTCTAAATACATATTAAATAAAGCTCAGATAATAGTTTGTAATTTTCAATGGATGATCAATCCCGATATTCGTTTCCAAATTCTTAATTTGTTAGGGGTTTCATTAGAAGATTGTATTCTTGTCATAGATGAATGTCATAATGTTGTAAATATGGCCACTCAAGTTAAATCTGATAAACTGACACTATCATTTCTTACTTCATGCTTACAAGACCTTAAATCAAATCATCTTCCTCCTCAATACACAAAGTTTGTAAATTTCTTGATAGAAAATCTTAACAAAAAGTATAGAAAATATTCCTCTTCAGTTAGTATTAAACTTAATCCATTTGAATTCCTGGAAAAATTAAACGAAGCTACAAATCTGAATTTAACAACTGAGCTTGAAAGATTACCTTACTTTTTACAGAAATTACCCATAAAAATTAGAATTGAACTGAATAGAATGAGAATCTTGGGGAGATTTTGGCAAAATTGGATTGAAAAATGTAGATCTAATAGATATTTCTTTTGTTATCATATAGTAAAAAATGATAATGAAAAAACGATTTCTTTGGAAGTTGTGGCATTAGAACCCCGTGAAGTTACAATACCGCTCTTTAAACATACTCATTCTTGTCTTAATCTCTCTGGGACGGTTAACTCTTATATATATAAAAACCTAACAGGATTAGACAGAAAATTTTCAGGTTATAAAGAAATAATCGCAAATTCTCCATTTAAAAGTAAAAACATCAGAGCATTGATAATTCAAGGAGTTACAACACGTTTGAAAAAAAGGACACCAATAATGTATAAAAAAATGAATGAAAAAATCGAAGAGATAGTTAGTTGTACTCCTGCTAATGTTGGAATCTTTTGTGCTTCATATGAGATTTTAAAAGATTTAATTTTAAATGGACTTGAGGAGAAAGTTAAAACACATGATAAAATCCTACTTATTGAAGAACCAGAAATGTCAGGTTCTAACAATGCAGTATTAATTAAAAAATTTAAGAAGTCAAGCAAGTTAGGTAATGGTGCTGTATTGCTTGGAGTGTGTGGAGGTAGAAATTCTGAAGGGGAAGATTTCCCGGGTGATTATATGAATTCTGTAATTATTGCAGGTGTTCCGTATCACCTTCTTACACCACAGGCAAAAGCTCGAATAAGATATTATAATAATGCATTCTGCAGACAGGGATGGATCTTTGGTTATTTATATCCTGCAATGCAAAGAGCAAACCAAGCTGCCGGAAGACCTATACGGAGAGAAAATGACAAGGGAGCAATAATATTTTTAGACTCTCGGTTTAAATCCAAAATAAAGTGGATTTCAGATTGGATAAGAAAGGAAATAGAAGTAGTTCCAGATGAAATAGACGCTATTTCTCAACGATTGAGAAAATTTTGGAGATGAAAACTTGGAGTTTGAGAAAATTACAACATATTAAAATCTATGAAGAATCTAGTAATTTAATAACATAGTTAATATTTATTTTCAAAGGGAGTTTCAGCTAATACCATAATTAAAACTCCCAAAATGGTAATATAAAATGAAAAAAAAATATGTGGGATTTATTTTATTTGGACTTGCTGGAGTAAACTTTATTACACTCGCAATTACTCTTGTTATATTTCCTCCATTATGGGAACGATTAGGAATGCCCCTAGAAGCCCGAAGAATTGGAATTGCTACTGTATTGGTAATTACCCTTACAATTATTGCTATCATGGTGTGTGCAGGAATTATCGTAATTATAAAATTCAGAAAAGAATAATCATTTTCAATCATGTATGATGTTGTAATTAGTGGTGCTGGACCCTCAGGTTCTCAATGTGCTGAAGTTCTTGCTAAAGCAGGATTTAAAGTTGCGTTGATCGAAAAAAATACAAATTGGCGTAAACCCTGTGGTGGTGCCGTCCACTCTAGTGTTGTAGATCTATACCCTCAATTGAAAAAATTAAATAAACCCAAGATACGTGGAGTTGTAATGTATTCAGCAGATTATCATAAACTAAAATTTAAGGGAACAAGTAGCGAATATTCTATAATTACGGATAGATTAGAACTCGATAATATAATAAGAGACGCAGCTGTTGATGCTGGTGCAGAGCTTTTTGATAATCATTTATCTGTTGATTATATTATTAGAAATCAAAAATTTATTGGCATAAAAACAAAAACTAATAATGAACCCAAGGAATTCTATGGAAACATAATTATAGTTGCTGATGGAATGAGTTCTAAATTAGCTATAAAGTCAGGAATAAGATCAAAATGGAAAATCAACGAACTAGCAATTGGAAAGTGTTCAATTATGGAGGGAAATCATGAATTAGATGAAGAAAGTGTATATATATACTTTAAACCTTATCTAGGCTATGGTTGGATATTCCCATTAAACAACAAAAATTTCAATATTGGATTATTTACATTTGGTAAACATAATTTAAAATATAATATACATCAAGTATATCAAGAGTTTCTAAACAATCCAAATGTTAAAAAATATATCCCAAGCTCAAACAATAAAATTATTTGGTCAGGCTCATATACTTTTCCTGCCGAAGGAGTATTAGAAAAAAGCCTGTATGATGATAATTTAATGCTTGTTGGTGATGCTGGAGGTTTTGTATCCCCTATTAGTGGTGAAGGAATTCAAACAGCTGTTATGTCTGGTAAAATTGCGGCAGAAACAGCCATAGAAGCTCTACAAAATGAAAACTATTCAAAAACTAGTTTAAAAAGGTATAAAACAAATCAAGACATCAAAAAAATTATCAGGAATTTCAAACAAAAATCTTCAATGATTAATTTTTTTTACGAGAATGACGGTAAAAATCTAAATAAAATGCTTGAACTCTCTGAAATAGATTCAGAATTTAGAGAACAAGTTGTTAGTCTTTTCGCTTTTGGAGAGATGCCTTCAAAAAGTTTTATTCAAAAGTTAAATGATTAATTAATTTTTTTGCATGATTAGGATTTTTTAAATAAAATTAAATATGTACTGTTTTGTATAATTCTTAAGGGAAAGTATAAGATTGTTTTGCATTATCAAAAATTTATACATAATGTAATAACAATATCGTTATACTACAAAAATAAAAAACAATTATTTAAAAATGGAAGGAATTAGACAAGAAGGACTAGAATTAACATACAAGATTTGTATTTTTGGGGATAGAGGTGTTGGAAAGACAACTTTAGTAGATCGCTATGTCACAAATGAATTTCATGAAAATATACAAATGACTCTTGGGGCATCAATACATGTTAAATACTTAGAATTAGAGAATGGAAAAATAACACTTCAAGTATGGGATTTTGGTGGTCAGAAGAGGTTTAAATTCCTAATATCAAGCTATGCTCAAGGTGCAGCTGGAGGAATTTTTATGTTTGATCTTACTAATTATGAAAGTTTAATTGCTTTAAATGATTGGCTTCCAGAATTTGGGAGGACAGTTAGATATGTACCTCTCATAATGGTCGGTGGTAAACTAGACCTTGAACAACAAAGGGTTTGTAAACAAGATGAAGTATTAAGCATAATAGAATCATATAAATTCCATAAATATATTGAATGCTCATCAAAAACAGGAGAGAACGTAGAATTAGTATTTAAAGCTTTACTACTGAAAATTCTTGAAGATAAAGGATATAAATATATAAAATTTAAGTTTTAAAGCTTGGGCGTTTAAATTTAAGCTTTTATTCCAAACTACAGCCTTCTTTAGTTTACATTTACATTTTTTCATTTAAGTCTATAAAATTTTCTTAAGAATCAAAAGGTTTCTATAGCAAATTCTTCTAATTTAAGTAATGCTTCCGGCATATTTTTCCTTCCAAATCCAATTCTGAAATGTTTATCGCCATATTCATAAATAGAACTTGGCATTAATAAAACTCCTTTAGATTTCAACAAATCCATACAAAACTTATCAATGCTCCCTTTTCCAACATATTTTGGAAATGCAATAGATCCAGCTTTTGGTTTAACCCATTTGAATAATTTTTGGTATTTTGTAAAGAAATTGTCCAATAAATTAAGGTTTTTCTGGATTATTTTAATATTTCTCTCGAGAATAGTCCACTTATTTCTTAATGCTAAGATGGCAAAAAATTCGCTAAGTGCACTGTTACAAATCGTTGTATAATTTTTGAAAGATGCAATTTGCTTTAGAAGGGAATCATCTTTGGAGGCAATCCATCCGATTCTTAATCCGGCTAGACCATAAGATTTTGACATAACACCAAGAGAAATACCTTTATTATAGAGATCACACATCGGTGGAAGTCTATCATTCTGATCAAATTCTAACAAACGATACACTTCATCAGAAAAAATGTAAATTTCATTTTGCCGAGCGATGTCGATAATCTTTTTATATTTTTCTTTTGAAATGAGATAACCGGTTGGATTATGAGGGAAATTTATCACAATACATTTAGTATTTTTTCGAATATTAGATTCTAAAAATTCTAAATCAAGTTCCCAGTCGTTTTCATCTGACATTTCCCATTTTGTCACATCACACCCTATCGCATTCGCAACTTCAAACAAAGATTGGTAAGCTGGAAATTGAACGATTATGTGATCCTCCTTTCTTAGAAGAACATTCATATATACAAATATTCCTTCTTCGGCTCCTGTAAAAACAATTATATTTTCTTTTTCTATCTCTTCATATAAATTTGCAATTTCTTTCCTTAAAATAGGATGACCAAATGTTTCTGTATATCCTAATCTAAGTTTCTTTAATTCTTCTAAGACTCCATTTTCAAGTTCTAATAATTCTTTTACACTAAAAGATTCACAATCAGAGGAACAGAGGAGATATTCGACATTAAACTCGTACTTTGCAAAAAAATCTTCTAGTTTGAAAGGTTTGATTTTCATTGTGAAATCAATTAGATTTCATAACATTTAAAATTATTATACGTTATTTTCACATTTTCCATTTTTTCTTTATATAGATAAGGTCTAATTGTATGGCAAAATCTCGGCAACCTGTTATTTTCAACTCATACAATCCTATAGACAAAGATTGAACTAAACTTTATTTTTACATTGAGATTGTAATATAGAAATCGTCCTAATTGAACATAAGTGTTAAATACCTACAAAATCTAAATAAAATATATATTAAGAGAGAATATCAAAAAATTTCTTTATTTCAAGGAGTTTCATATTTGGTATTTCGTATTTTTCATAAATCTTAGGCGTTTTAATTCCAAGTATAAAAGATCTTATGTTTTTATAACCTGCTATTAGCATAATGGGGAGATAATCTTTTTCACTACATACAATACCCAGACCTTTAATCTTTGATCGCTCCATAATTCCTACTCCATATCCAATTAAAAAATTGTCGATATCACTATAACCTCGATCCCGAGGGACTTTAATATAATGAAACAATTCATTATTTTTATTCTTCATACAATAGTCAATAAAAATTTTATTAGACAACTCAAAATCTTCATCTGGTTTTGAGAAATAGTGAATTATGTAATCATCCTCAGTATGAAAAGAAGATTTAATATACTCTAATAATAATTCATGGATTTTCTGCAGAATATGTTCAAAATTAAATTGGATCACCTCTCTCAAAGATCCAATAAAATCGGGAAGATCTACTAAAATAACATACTTATTTTTATGAGATTTTAGAAATCTATCATACTGATGAACTTTCATATTCAATAATGGTGTTTCCTCTATTTTATAAGTATGATTTGACATTTCCTTTAAACCAAATTCAATTAAATCTTCCTTGCTTATTTTAACATATCCAGATTTCTGTATTTCATTCTCGTTATTTTCTTGGTAATTATTTTGGGCATTAATTTTCTCGTCATGGTCAATAAATTGCGGCGGAATACCCTCCCATTCACCCCGTACTATATTATAACAATAAGGGTTTAAATTTGTTTCACAATTTTTTTCAATACAGCTGAATTTTATTAGTAACTCATAATTCCCATTAATTATAAATTCCCGATTATATTCTTCTTTACAGGAAGCACATACTTTATTAAATAATTCTTCGCATTGAATATATTCTTTTAATAATATAAAAGGAGTATCTCTTTTCTCACATTTTATATTCCAACATTTATATTTGTCATAGAAGTTATTTGAATCTAACTTCTTTAACATAATATTCTCACAATAAGGACAAAATACAAGTTTTTTTATGTAGTTTTTGTCAATATCAATGCTTTCAACCTCTGATTTTAGCAAAAAATACATTTTCCTCAACCTACCCCAAATTGTACAATTAACCTAATATAATTGTGGCATGAATTAAATTGTCAAGTTAATTTATAAATATTTACATTTTTATCAATATTTTCTTTGTAAGATATCAAAATATTAAACCTACACTACTAACACTCTTATCAAATTATACTGCTCCTTTTGATATTACTCCTGTTAATATGCTCGGAAATGACAATTATATCACAATTCTTAAGGATACATGTGATTTATTATCTAAATTACTCAATATTTTGAGATTAATCTTTTTAAAATTATAACAAATATATCTAATGATTTTTTAAAAAATCAATTTTTTTTAACAAATTTTATTTGTATAAGTTTACCTAAACAAATAGATAAAGTTCCTACTCCAAATACTATCAAAACAGAGATAAATCCCATGAAATCGAAATATATATATTCTCGAGAGAACGCCCCTCCATATGGAAATTCATTTATAAAATTTGGAGCGAAAATTTCTAAAAGCAAAACAAAAAAGAAGATTCCACCAATTAACATAAAACCAAAAAGCACATTTTTATACCAATTTCCCATTTTTCCTTTAATAATAGTAGCATCAGCGGTGATAATTAATCCAAAACCAAAAGAAGAGGCGATAAAAATAACAATGAAAATAATGTTAATTATATAGATTTCTTTAATAATTACAAAAAAGGCCGTCAACAAACTTCCAGTTGCAATCAAACTGTCTAAAATTAGAAAAGGAATGAATCGTTTTAATTTTTTTTTATATTCCTCTTTCATAATAATCACATTTATTTTCTAAACTCCCATGAGGTCTTGGAGATTTAATCTTAATAAAATAATGAATTTTCTAATAAAAAATATCTATAATTTTAGTCTTTAAATTTCTTTTTACATTACCACTTAATCTTTTGGATTATTTATATCAAATTAGAGTATATTGATACAATACTCAGAAATGAGTAAATTGTCGATTTAATAGTCGACAAAGGAAGGGCAATAATTTTTTTAGATCGATTGTATAAATTTTAAATATTAAGATGGGCTTAATTATCTGGTGGAGTTAGACCTTAATTTTTTTCTATATAAAAACAGATTAGGTGTAAAATAATGAATGAAATTTTAAAATTAGCGAAGATGAAGAAGATTCATAGCTTATTTATCCTTAGAGATACAGGAATTTGTATTTATAACAGAAATTTTACAAGCAAATTTGAAAAGGTAGATATTGATTTAGTAACTAATTTCTTTGCAGCTTTTTTTTCATTTGCTGAAGAGGTTACTTCAGAAAAAATGGAAAGTCTTGAAATGGTTAATGTGAATTTACTATTTATATCAAGTAAAGATTTCTTAGAAGACTCAATGGAAAATCTTATCTTTTGTCTCTTGGCTGATATTGACGAGAACAAAGTGTTTTTAAGAAATAATTTAATTATGGTAATGATGCAATTTTACAATATCTATGAAGATTTAGTGCCAGCTAGGGTCAAAGGAACTCCCAAAACGGTATGGGATACTAAGAAAGAATACCTTGTAATAAAAAGTAATGAATTAGATACCATTGTTGATTCAATAATGTCAGGAGAATGGGAAATAGATAGTTATGAAGGATATTACAAAGAAGTAGAAAATTATCTTCATGAGCTGATCTCTGAAAATGAGATTCTGGGAGCTGCGTTATTATTTATTACGGGAAACTCTATAAATTTCAGTTTATCACAGAAACTATTTAGGCGTGCTTTAAAAGAATTAGAAATTAGACTCCAGTTGGGATATTCAAATCTTCCCTTAATGATCCATGTTTTAGAAGATGGATGTAAAGTCTTTACTAAAGAAATTGTAAATAATGAATTTTTAATTCTTCATTTTGATTCCTCAATTCCGTTGGGAATGTGCGACATAACTTCAAATAAAATAGCGGATCACATTGCTCTATTGTTCAAAAGTTGGTGTTAAGCCAACGAGAACGAAGATTGGATTCAAGAAATCCATATAAATTAAAAATCCCTATTTAAATTTAATCTAATTAACGAATTTCTAATTTATCAACTACAATTTTTAATTGCAAAAGAATTCCATAAAAATTCATTTCATTTACATTATAAACATCGCATTTATTTTTAAAAAAATTTTTCTTACCATTGCCATTTTTACACACCTCTCCCTCGTTTTGTCTCTATTTAATAAAAACGTAACCTTTAAATATGCAAGTTAATATTGATATATTAACTATTGTAAACTTTGTATTGACAACAAAGAATTACTTACAAAAAAATGGGGTTTAAAACTCACAAAAATTAAAAATATGACATATAATTATAGAAAAGGAATGGGAGATATAAGACCTATGGTATTTGAAGATTATTTTGACCGGTTTATCAACGAGCGCGGTTCTCCGCGTAGGGCATCAAATCAAATTTCAATTTCGAGAAGTGATTTTGAGCAGTTGAAAGCGAAGGCAGAAAAATATGAAGCGTTAGTAGAGGAACACAAGAAAATAAAAACTCAAAACGACCGTTTGCTTAAGGAGCTTGATGACATGAAGGATGATGGACGCAAATTCAAAGAATTGATGGAAGAAAAGGAGAAATTTATGAATTCACTTTTGCGTGTACGGGCTGATTTTGAGAACTATAAGAAGCGTTCAGAAAGGGAAAACGGTAAATATCGAGAATATGTTATGGAAAATATCTTAAAAAAGCTAATCGATCATTACGATGATTTAAATAGGGCATTAAACTTACTAAAAGTTCTTGAGAATATGGATGGTATTAAGAATGGTTTTGAAATAGTTGTAAAGAATTTCGAAAAAATACTTAATGAAGAAAGTGTGAAATCAATGAATTCGGAAGGAGAGAAATTTGACCCTTATAAGCATGAGGCAGTGTTAGTTGAGGAGGGCCGAGATGATCTCCCTGAAAATACCATATTAGAAGAAATAAGTAAGGGATATTATTTTAAAGATAAAGTATTAAGACCGGCAAAGGTCAAAATCTCAAAAAAATCAAAATTATAAAAATTAAACAAAAATCAATAAAAGATTAGAAAAGAAAACAAAACAATAAAAAAGAGTGATGAAATATGGGAAAAATAATAGGAATTGACTTAGGAACGTCAAATTCAGCAGCAGCTGTATTAGTTGGGGGTAAACCCACAATTATTCCGAGTGCAGAAGGATTAACATTAGGTGGTAAAGCTTTTCCCTCTGTGGTTGCTTTTACAAAGGATGGTCAGAGGTTAGTAGGTGAACCAGCGAGAAGGCAAGCGATTTCAAATCCTGATCGAACAATTACAGCAATAAAGAGAAAGATGGGGACATCATATACTGTAAAGATTGATGGTAAGGAATATTCACCTCAAGAGATTTCCGCTATGATTCTTAGAAAGATCAAGGAAGATGCAAGTGCTTACTTAGGTGAAGAAGTTACTGATGCAATTATAACAGTACCAGCGTATTTTAATGATAATCAAAGACAAGCTACGAAGGATGCGGGAAGGATCGCGGGATTAAATGTTAAGCGTTTAATTAACGAACCCACTGCCGCAGCTGTAGCTTATGGGTTAGATAAGAAAAATGCCAAACTAAAAATCGCAGTACTGGATCTTGGTGGAGGAACTTTTGATGTCACTATAATGGAGATGGATAATCAAGTTTTTGAAGTGATTTCTACTGCGGGTGATACTCAATTAGGAGGTACAGACATGGATAAAATACTTGTTGATTACATTGTCTCAGAATTTCAGAAATCTGAGGGAGTAGACTTAAGAGGAGATTCAATGGCTATGCAAAGAGTAAAAGAAGCGGCAGAAAAAGCTAAAATTGAATTATCTACATCAATTACAACTGATATAAATTTACCTTATATCACGGCTACGAATGCAGGTCCTAAACATTTGAATATGACGCTTACTAGAGCTAAATTGGAACAACTGATCGATCCTGTGCTGAAGAAATTGGATACTTCAATATTGAAGGCTTTAAAAGATGCGGGTATGGCGAGAGGTGCAATCGATAAGATTATTTTAGTTGGTGGACCTACAAGGATGCCTGTAGTTCAAAAGAAATTCGAAGATTTATTGGGTAAAACACCAGAGCGTAGTATTGACCCAATGGAATGTGTGGCAATGGGTGCTGCAATTCAAGGTGGAGTATTAACTGGCGAAGTGGAAGATCTATTATTACTCGATGTTACTCCTTTATCATTAGGAGTTGAGACTTTAGGTGGAGTTTTTACAAAATTAATTGAAAGAAACACTACAATTCCTACAAAGAAGGCTGAGATCTTTTCCACAGCAGCTGATAATCAACCAGCAGTAGAGATCCATGTATTACAAGGTGAACGACCAAGAGCAGCTGATAATATAACATTAGGTAAATTTCATTTAACTGGCATTCCACCAGCTCCAAGAGGTATGCCACAAATAGAAGTTACATTTGATATTGATCAAAATGGAATTTTAAATGTTTCAGCAAAAGATAAAGGTACTGGAAAAAGTCAATCAATAACAATTACCGCATCAACTAAAATGGCAGATAATGAAATTGAGCAAAAAATACGAGAAGCTGAGCGATACGCTGAAGAAGATAGAAAATTCAAAGAATTAACTGAAGCAAAAAATCAAGGAGAATCATTAATATATCAAACAGAGAAGCTTTTGAAAGAAAATGAAGGCGTTATCGGTGATTTAAAATCAAAAATACTTGGAAAAATATCTGATTTAAGAAGTGCAATGGAATCGGATGATGTCAGTAGAATTAAAAAAACTACAGAAGCTCTTCAAAAATCATTACATGAAGTTTCATCCCGAATGTACGGGCAACAACAAGGTCCCGGAGCCTACCAAGGTGCACCACCAGGGGGGATGGGCGGTATGCCAGGAACACCATATGGACACCAAGGAAAATCACAAGACGAAATTGAAGAAGAGCAATTTAGAAAGGCAACAGGACAAGACGATAATGTAGTAGACGCTGAATATGATTAAGGTCGATTTTTTTTTATTTTTTTTTTAAATTTTAATGTTTTAAATTTTTTTTATTAAGGGGTTGTAAAATATGGCAAAAGATTATTATCAAATATTAGGTATTAACAAAGGAGCTTCAAAAGAAGAAATT
>JBHLLJ010000029.1:0-26631 GCA_048885705.1 Candidatus Hermodarchaeota archaeon
TTTAGAAGATTTTTATAAAATCGATGAAAAATATAGAAAAAATAAATAAACTTCTTATGCTTTATTTTTCATAAATATTATCCATTAAATTGCTTAATTTTTTTCTAAAATGGCGGATTTTCATCAAAAGTTAATATGCTTGCTTACTGATTTTGGCTTAAAAGGTCAACACTATATAGCAAGTATGAAAGGTATAATCCTAAAGATTAATCCTACTATAAGAATAATGGATATAACGCATACTATTACTCCTTTTTCAATTATTGAAGCATCATATATATTAAAAACCACTTATCTGTACTATCCTGAAGAAACAGTATTTATAATTGTAGTGGATCCTGGAGTTGGGAGCTCTCGAGAAATTTTAATTCTAAAAACCAAATCAAACCATTACTTTATTGGCCCTAATAATGGAATATTTTCTGATAATTTTGATAGTAATTTAGAGGAGTGTATTGAAATTCAAAATGATGAATTCTTTAATAAACCCATTTCGAGTACATTCCATGGAAGAGATATTATGGCTCCAGTAGCTGCACACTTAATATCTGGTATTCCATTAAACAGATTTGGTCCAATTTATAATCCTAAGAATTTAAAGCGCTCCCAAATTATATATACCATTGATTTGAAAAAAAAGAATATCCATTGTACAATCCAATACATTGACTCTTTTGGAAATGGTACAACTAATATAGAAATATCTAATAATACAATTAAAAAGAGTCAAATTCGTATAGATCAAAATGCAGAAATTACTTGTAAATTTAAGGAAAACATATATAAAGGATTATTTACTTCAAGTTTTTCAAACGTTCCAGTAGGATCTATTTTATTTCTTGTAGGTTCAACAGGTTTTCTTGAAATTTCAATTAATCAAGGAAATGCATCAAAAATCCTCGGATTCGAAGTAGGAGATATTATAACTATAGAATTATAGAAAAAAGTGTTTGTTATGGAAAATGAAATTCTGGCGTGTATTGAGAAAAATAATAAAAAATTTTTACAATCTGGCCAAATCTCTAAATATATTTTTCCTATGGGAAGAAATGAGGCCCATGAGAAAAAAGTAAGTCATTTAATTACGAGATTTTTCATATTATCAGTAACTCCAGATGGTTCTCCATTATACTTAGTGCAAAAACGTGGAAAAAGTAAAAAAGCATTTCCTGGCTATTTTACAGATTCATCATCTGGGCATGTAAATTGGGAAAAATTTTTGGACCTAAATAAGATTAAGAATAATGCTTTGAGAGAGCTTGAAGAAGAATTTGGAATATCTCCAAAAGAAGTTAAGAAAGTACGACTTTATGATTTGAATTCAGAAGGTGATGAAATAGCATACATTTTTATAGGATGTGTTAAATATGACCTTCCTTTAAATCCAGATAAGGACGAATTAGATGATAAATTTAGTAGATTTTATAACAAGGCTGAGTTTGAAAAAATATTAGAAACTGAAAAATATATTGATTATTCTAAACAAGTTTGGGAAAAACTGTTGAATAAAGATATTTCCTCCATCTTCGAGAAAAAGTATACAAATAATATCGATAATAATAATAGAATTGCTCTGTTTCTTGGAAGATTCCAACCTCTTCATCACGGACATATTTATGTCATTAGGCAAATTTTAAAAAATAATAAAAGAATTAAAATTGGAATAGGAAGTTCTCAAATATCCCATACAATAAATGATCCATTTACATCTGATGAAAGAAAAAAGTTTCTTATCACTGCTTTAAAAAGAAGAGGGATTTCCTCAAAATCTTATGAATTATTTGATATACCTGATATTTTCAATGCTAAAAAATGGGTAGATCATGTAATCTCAATTGTTGGGAAATTTGATATAGTTTACTCAAATAGTGACTGGGTAAGAGAATTATTTTCTAATAAAGGTATAAAAGTAGGGAACAAAATTTCTATATTCAAAAAAAAATTTAGTGGGAGCAATATTAGAAATTTAATTATAAAAAATAAAAAAGAATGGAAAAGTTTAGTACCTAATGAAGTTGTTGAACTTATAGACGAATTTAATGGTGCTAGTAGATTAAAATCATTAAATAAAAAAGAGGGAGATTCATAGCGCTAGACAAGACCTTAGAAATTGATGGAGCTTTGGGTGAAGGCGGAGGTGCTATACTTCGTATAGCAGCTGGGTTTTCAATATTATTTAAACAGCCAATTAGAATTAATAATATAAGAGCAAATAGACCTAAACCAGGTTTACGATTACAACATTTATTAGGCTTAAGAACTTTATCCAAATTAACAAGTAGTGAATTATCAGAATGCCAAGTTGGAACACAAAATTTAACATTAAATCCAAAGCAATCAGTAAATAGTAATATTGATGTAAATATTACCACCGCAGCTAATATTGGGTTACTACTTCAGCCTATTCAAATCGCAAGTTTAGGTTTTAAAAAATTTGAAAAAATTAAGATCACTATTAATGGGGGTGGAACTTTTGGAAAATGGGCTCCAAGCCTTAATTATCTTAAATATGTTACATATAATATTTTTGGAAATCATGGATTTGCCGTTGACATTGATATTCAAAAACATGGCTTTTATCCTAAAGGGGGTGCAGTTGCAATATGTACAATAAATCCCCCTAAAAACGAACTTAAATCGCTTAATTTAACAGAATTAGGATTTATCGATTTAATCCAAGGAGAAATTATTTGCACAAATCATTTAATTAATAAAAAAATATGTGAACGAATCAAAAAAACTCTAATACTTAATATAAATAAAAATTTAGGAACTGATGTTAAAATTAATTATAAATATGTAAATTCCTTAAGTCCAGGAGTAGGTCTTTCTTTATGGGCAAATTCAGATACGGGTGCTATCATTTCTACTGGGACAATATTAGGTGAAAGAAATATTACTTCAGAAGATCTAGGTCGTTTTGCAGCAGATAAAATTAGTACATATATTAAAAATAAAATTCCTGTTGATAATTATTTAAGTGACCAATTAATTCCTTTTATGGGATTTATTGAAGCGCCTTCAAGCATAAAAGTCCTTGAAGTTACAAACCACACCAAAACTAACCTAGAATTAATCAAGTTATTTTTACAAAGAGATTATCAAATCAAAAAAGAAAAAACTCATTTTATAATAGAACTTGAGAAATTTGAAAATAAAACTTATAAGTAGAAAAACTTAATCAATAATTTATTTAAAGATTAGAAGAAATTTTTATAAGATTATTTTATTATATGTTTATTATAAAAATTATTAAAGTTTTCATATAACAATGTCTCAGACAGTTGCTGCATTTCAGCGGTGCCCTAGATGTGGAAATGAGAATGCAGCTGATAGTTACGCTTGTAATTTCTGTGGGCTTAGATTAAAAATAGAAAGAATTGAAAAAATTAGGTTTTTTAGGAGATATGAAGCAGAATGGACTGGACCATATCGTTGGTATATGAAGATTTTTTATCTTTTTGTTAATGCTCCTAGAGCTTTTCATGACATCAATCATAAAAGAAGTAAAGCTCCTGGATGGCTAATTTTATTATTTTGCTCTTTATTATATGGATTAATGGGTTTAGCGTTCTTTTCACATGTTAATTTTGCTGGCAATCCACCCTTTTCTCTTGGTCATTTTTTATATGGTGCTAGTTTTTTTAGTGCCTTTTTTATTTTTGGATTTTGTTTTCAATTAATTTTCTTTTGGTTTTTAATATGGTTATTTGGTAAGGGAGCTAATTATGCTGTGGGGTTCACAGATAAGTTAGAAACCCGTTTTGGAGGATTAAAAGAACAAAAAGAAAAATATAAAGAAACAGATGTAAGTCCATTTAGCATATATAAAGGTGGTACTATGCTACAATTAGAAGGAGCATATAAATTTAGAATGATGTTATGTGCGTTTACACCATTTTTGGTTATAAATGCTATTAAGAGTTTGGTTATACTTTTAGGATTTCCAACTGTAGATGCAATTAATATTGATCTAATATTCGATGCACCAACTTGGGTGACTTTAGATATAATCGATGCATTAACTTTGGCCACATGGGTACCTATTTTAATGACTCTTGCTATAAGAGAACTAAGTAATTCTTCTACCACCCGTGTATTAATCCCTAATATCATTATTGGTGTAATAGTGGCCATTTTATTCTATTTCCTACGCCCAACATTATTTGGTTAAATTTATTAGCTCTCAACCCAAATGTAATATAAAAATTCTGTTTTTTTAATTATACAAATTTGATATGAGAGAAGATAATAATAATCCTGAAATTGAATCAAACATTGAATCTGAACTGTTTGCATTAGTTAAATCCATCACAAATTTAAATAATAAATATCAAAATGGAATAGTTAATCAAAATTTCTTCAAAAAGGCATTAAAAACAACCATGATTAACTTATTGAAGATAAATTTTACCTTAAAAGAAAATAAACTTGATCTACCAGATTTTCTAGCTAGAATGAAGTTAACAGAAGAATATAACTCCGTTATCGACATTATTAATCGAATTTCATCATTTAATCTATCTGATAATGATATAACATCAAAGGACCATACTTTTTTAGAATTACCTGGAATTACTTCGGAAATAACTACTAATTTCATTACTCTTATGGATGCATTGACTTTGGATGGTTTACCAAAAAACGATCTAATTTATAATTTATTTGAGGAGTTAATTTATGACTTGGGTAAATTTCCAGGATTAGATGATATTCAATCTAAAGTTAAATCAGTTCAAACTAATGCTATTAATCAAAATGACCAAATATTTTCTAATGAAAAAGTAAGAGAGAAATTAATAGAAGATTTATATCAAATTTTCAAACAATTTCAAAGTAAATTAAATCTAAAACCATAGTTAAAATAATAAAATTAATATTTTTTCGGTAATTTAATTCATTAGATTTTAATAAATATTTATCAAAATGAAAAATAAAAGGTAATACCAATTCCACGTCCAAGTTTACGTTCTAAAGCTCAAGCAAGAAAAACTATCAGCACCCCAGGGAACAGAAATGTCACCCATTATTGGAGAAAAAAACCCAAAAGAGCAAAGTGTGCAATTTGTAAAAAACCTCTCCAATCTATTCCTAGATTGCGACCTTCTAAAATGACTAAAACTCATCACACTGCAAGAAGGGCAAATAGAATGGAAAGTGGTAGATATTGTGCAAAATGTCTTCAAACTTTAATAAAAGAAACTGTTTGGAGTCAAAAAACCTCCTAAATTATCAGTATATTTATTCATTTTTAATAGTAAAAATCATAAATAACTTCATTATTAATTGAATTAGATTTAACTAAAAATATTAATACAAAATGATCATAACAATTTCGGGACTTCACGGAACTGGTAAGTCTACTATAGCAAAATTAATTGCTGAAAAACTAAAGATCCAGCATTATAGTACTGGTCAAGCTTTTAGAGATTTAGCCCAGGAAATGGGTATGTCTTTAGAAGAATTTACCATATATGCCGAAAAAAACCCGGATATTGATGAAAAATTAGATAATAAAATAATTCGAATTGCCCATGAGGGAAATATTATAATAGACAGCCAATTAAGTGGATATATACTCAAAAATATAGCAGATTTCAAAATATTATTAACTTGTTCCCTAAAAACTAGAATCAAACGAATGACAGAAAGAGATCGGAGTACCTATGAAGATAAATTAAAGGAGACTACATTGAGAGAAAAATCAGAATTAGAGAGGTTTAAACGACTATATGATATAGATTTAAATAATCAAAATGAATTAAGTCAAATTTATGACCTCGTGATTGATACAGAAAATCTTAAAATTGAAGAAATTGTAGAAATAATTCTTTCTAATTTAGAAAAAGTATGAACCTTTTTTCATATAAAAAACCGAAAAAATTTAATTTTTAAAATTATTCTAACTCTTACTAAAAATTATATATCTTTACTGGAATTTAAAAAAACCAGTAATTAAGTAACAATTTATAATAATTTGGTGACAAATTATATGAGCTTATACGATATTGGAAGGTTATGCGTAAAAACGATGGGAAGGGAAGCGGGACATTATTGTGTTATTGTTGATATAATTGATAAAAACTACTTACTTATTGATGGTTTAAACGTTCGAAGAAGAAGAGTAAATTACAAACACATAGAACCAATCGCAGAAATAATTGAAATCAAAAAAGGAGTAAAACATGAAGAAGTTGTAAATGCAATTAAAAAAGCTAAGTTGGATAAGAAAATGAATGAATTAGTATCTATTCCAATAAAATAATCCATATTTTTTCTATTAGTTTTTTTATTTTTTTATTAAGAGATTTTTAATTTTCTCACACTTAATCCATTATTTTCTATAACAAAATATTAAAATTTTGAATTGTTATATTGAAACTATAGCAAGTAATTTTGGAATATAAATCTAGCAGACATTGCCTAGCCTGGTAAGGCGCTGGCTTGGAGTGGTATTATTCCCAGATAGCCAGTGTGTGAATGCACTCGAGGGTTCGAATCCCTCTGTCTGCGTTTTTTTGCCTTTAAAATACTGTTGAATGTGAAATTAATTTAATTAATTAAACAGTTCCATTTCAACTAATCTCCTATTGAAAAATAATTACACATCTGGAAATTCTAAAGACTTCGCTTTTTGACCAGCGAACATTCCACCCATGCCACCTGATGCTTGACTTTGAAGTTTAAGGATCCTTTGGACAAGTGTGTTAAATCCTAAAGAACAAAGAAAATACCAAGCTGTAAAATTTATAAAAATATTACCCGCTGCAATAAACCCACCTATTAAGGGAACATCGTTCGCATTCATAGGTGACATTGCGACCGGTTTACCAGCTAACAAAGTATTCACAATCCCAAAAATAATAATCATTGGGAGAAATGTTATGCAAGTCGGTTTCATTCTTTGGAGGGACATTCTTTGTTGTGACTGTTTAAACATACTATCTTTACGTTCCCACCTTTTTCGAGCCTTTCTATAACGTTCCGGGTCAACTTCAGCTAGTGCTATTATTTTTTCTTTATCTTCTTCATGAGCTTTAATTTGTTTTTGCTTTCGGTTTATTTCCTCAGTATCTACTAATAACTTTGTTAACGCTGCACTAATTAATGCTGTTGTTAATGCTAAGAGTATAACAAATATCATTGAACCCGGAGGTTTAGTAATAAAATCTAAGAAAGCATTTTGAAAGATTAATGACAACATCTCTATATTTATTTATATTTAAATTATTATAAAGTTTTCATATGGTTAAATAACAATTATTAGAAAAGTAAGATTTTAAAGAGTTGTTATGTAATTATACTAACCTTAATATAAGTAAAGAAAAACAAATAAATTTAACTCAGTTTACAGATTTTTAGGTTGTTTATAATAAGATTACCTTAATCCATTCCAAGCAATGCTCTCATACCAGGATATTGCGAAGCGGCAAGCTCTTTTGCAAGTGTCTCTCCATATTGATGAATAATACCAATCGCAATTAATAATCCAGTTCCAGAAGTTAAAGCTCCTAAAGTATCTGCACCAAAACTCAAACATGCTATAATAAATCCGTTTAAAACAACTAATGTTGGTATATACCGCTTCAAAATTTTCTCAATTACTTTTGCAGAGCTTCTAAATCCGGGAACTTGCATTTTTGAGTCGATAATTTGTTGAGATATGTCTCTCGGACTTAACCCACTCACTTCTACCCAAACCCGGCCGAGTATTATGCACAAAAATATAAATATTACTAGATAAATAATTCCTCTAAATGGATTTGCAGCAAAATCAGCAAGACCTATTGGTGGAGTAAGTAAATATATTAATCCTCCTGTTGGTTTAAGTTGAGTACCTTGAATTCCTCCACTTTCGATTTTATCAAACATACCTATAATATTAATCCAGAAATCTGGGATAGGCCCACCATTTTCAAAACGTAGCCAAGAGTCAGGTCCAGCAAATAATTGACCAAAGAATAGAATATTCGCATACAATGCATTGACTAATATAACAGGAATATTTGAAACATAAAGCAATTTCATTGGGTATTTACTTTTAAAGCCTCTACTACCCCGATATGCAAGTGGAATCTCAACGCGAGTTGATTCGAACCAAATCACGATTAAGAAAATAGCTATAGTAGTAACTATGCCTAATAGTGATGGATAAGTCCCTCCAGGAAAAGTTCTGGAAAATAATGTCCCCAATTGTCCCAGTGTATCAGGGTTATTATCAAACAATGCCCAAAAGAAGGCTATTACAATCCCTTTTGGTAATCCATCTCCTTCACCTGGAGCACTAGGCGTAGGAGCGAAACTAAAAGCATTCCAAAAGATTTGTCCAGCAACACCAGCAGCTATGAATAATGACACACCACTTCCAAGCCCCCACCCCTTCTGGAGAACTTCATCAAGTAATATAATAATTATTCCAGCGAATAATAGTTGGAAAAAAACAAAAACTCCATTTGCAAGTGTTAATTGACCAAACGCCCCGCCAAAAATGTAAGCTATAGAGTTGAATATAGTTAAAAATATAGCAAGGACTTTTTGAGCTCCACTAAACATTGCTCTATCATATGGATCTGCCATGTTAACATTAATTATTCTTGATCCAAGAAGTAATTGCATAATAAGGCCAGAGGTGACTATGGGCCCTATACCTAATTCTGTTAGCATCCCCCTCTCACTCGCAAGAATAACTCTCAACCAATAAAAATAATCTGTTGATTGCTCAAGTTGAATTCCATAGAGTGGAATTTTACTCATAACTAGATAAATAATTAAGATTAAAACAGTCCAGATCAATTTCTCTTTAAAAGAAACCTCGCGTTGTGGCTGTTTAACTTCTGGTATCGCCTTTACAAACGGAGAGAAGAATCTAAGGAACTTTCCAGCCATTTTTTATCAGGAATGTTAATCTTTTCGATTTAATATTATAAATCTTCTTGAAATATTTTAAAATTTCAAAATTCGAAATGTAATTTAAAAAAAAAATAATTTTAAAAAAAGTTTGTGATTTAAACTCGTATATGATATGATAATGAACAACTTGTTATAAAAATAAAAAAAGTATATGAAAAAATTTTAATCTTTTTTGGTTAAAAGTGAAATTAAATTAGTTAGTTTAGTACTCAAACTATTTCAATATCATACTTTATCGTTTTAAACCATTTATCTATTTGTCTGATGGAATTAAAACAGACTCCCAATACCTGTGGGCTCTTCTTCCTCGGGTTCTTCTTTCTTTTTCTTTTCTTCTTTCTTCTTTTCCACTGGAGCAGCTACTGGAGCTGTAGCTACAGGTATAGCGCTTGCAGATTTTATTATATCTTCAATCTTTGTTTGTTTTAAACCAGCGATTAACTTTGTAATTTCTGTTTTATCAACTTTTGCGCCTGCGGCAGTTAATACCTTTTCTACGTTTGCTTCGGTAATTTTACCTCCAGCTTTATGAAGCAATAAAGCTGCATAAATACTTTCCATATTATCTAACCTCTTTTTTATTTTTTTATCATTATATCTATAATTTAATCCATATTTTAAAAAACTCTTAAATTATTAACCAAATAATCCTCCAATTCCTACACTTTCTGAATCTTCTTCTTCTTTATCTTCTGGCTCTTTTTCTTTGGTTTTAGGTTTTTGATCTCGTGTTGGAACGACGATTCCTTCTCCGAAAATTATAGAATTTAATAAATTAGCTTCAGAAGATGCTTTTAGGATATAATCTTCTGTCATATCTTCTAAGAAGAAGGGCATTTCAAACAAAATTGCATTGGCTTCTCTATACGCTTTGGCAAAATCCTGTTTAAATTTTGATAAATCCATATATAAAATCTCTTCAGGTATAATTTCACCATCGCTCCAAGCAAAATGAATTTTTATCAAGGACTCTATTGGCGTAATTCCCAGCTTCTTTAATACTGCTGCTTGTTTGACTGTTACTAAATCACCAGCTTTATGTGTTCTTGTATCTTCTCGAATATGTATAGTATCATTCATAATTCTTGTAGGTAATTTTAAAGTCATATTTAATTCACTAATAACTTGTCCTGTAGGTAATCCTGTATCTCCAGCTGGAACCCATATATCCACGGGGGTGATTTCATTTGGTTTTGCTGGAACCATCCACTCATTTTTTAAAAATATATTTGTTAATTCAAAAATATCAATATTAGTAAAAACTAGACTTGATTGACCCAGAATATGTTCAGCTAATTGGTCTAAATTTTTCTTTTTGGATTCAGTTTTAAAATCTTCAATTGCTCGGAGTTGAAGCGATTTTTTAGACATTCTGAATATTGCTTTTCCCCTTAAAATTTTTCGCATTGTTTGAATTTGCATATCATTAATGTGGGCAACCTCAATAACAACAATATTTTTGTAATTCTTAAATAAATCAACTAAGTTATGAATTTCGTCTAATTTCCATTTTGGTATATGTTTATTCTTAATCATTTGTCTACACCTCGATAGTTTTGAGGAATTCCTCTGTAATTTTTACAGGGCTTCCCATTGTAGATTTAAGATACATAGATTTAAAATTATTGAATTTATGTGGCATTTGATCTGCTATGAAATTTACAACAGTCTTCATATTCTCAAATAATTTTTCTTTACTCATAGATTTTTTGCCAATCTTAGCGAATATTATAGGTTGTTTTTTCATTTGAATTCTAATGATTTTTTTATATCTTTCATAGGCTGTTTTTAAATCTTCAGAACTGGAAATTATTCCATATCCTGTAGGAAAAGGTTTTGGCATTTTACCAACAGGTCCAAGAAATCTTGCTAAATATCGAGCAACATCTCTCATCATTTTATCTTCTACAACAAAATAATCGTATTTTTTAGCAAACTTTTTTTTATACTTTTTTTCTTCACTATTTAATTTAGTTAAACCTTCTGAATCGTAGGTAGCAACGCCTAACTTTTTTGCTTCTAGCAATATTTCATCAGATGCAATAACACAAATATTTGGATTACCGTCTGTTACTATATCATTTGATAAGATGATTTCTTTATCGATTCGGTTTTTAGGGTCTTTTAAATCAATATCTTTTATATTAATAATCAGATCAATAGATTCATCAAATTTTCTTATCTTCTCTTTAAAGCCTTTTTTTTTTATAACTGAGAAATTAATAGCAGCATTTAATGATTTTCTTAACATTTTATCATCTATTTTCAAATTTTATTGTACACCTCTTAATTTTTCGTCATATTCTCCATTATCAATTCGTTTTTGGATGACTCTTGGATCTTCTCCATCTACTGTTAATCCTATTGATAGCGCAGTCCCTAAAACTGTTTTTACAGCTGCTTTATATGACTTGTCTAAAAATTTATCTCGTTTACCATCAACTACATTTTGAATTTGATCAATAGTTAAATTACCAATTTTCTGTTCTAAAGCAGAAGCACTCCCTTTTTCAGCACCAATTTCTTTAAGCAATAATGATGCTGTAGAAGGGGTTTCAATGAAAATTTGAAACTCTTTTGATTCTGGATCACATTCAATTCTAACAGGGACAGTTAATCCTTTAAAAACCATTGTCTGTTTGTTGATTTCATCAACAACATCCTTTATATTTATTCCCGTTGGGCCGACAGCAGGACCAATTGGAGGTCCCCCACTAGCGCTTCCCCCCGTTACCATTGCTTTAACCACTACTTTTCCTCTTGCACTCATATTAGATCTTTCTTTGTGTAATTTAGTTCTATTATACTTTTAAAAGGCTAAGGAACATAAAAATAAAGTCAATATTTAAATCTTTTATCATTTCAATATCTATAATATATTGAAACCGTTTTATTATTACGTCCTAAGTCCTTTAAAAATTATTTGAACTTAGTAAATTGTATAATTTAAGAATATTAAAAAATTTTATTAATTAAAACCTACAACATAACCTACGTCCGTGATCAAGATTATATTTAAGATATTCCTCAGATAATATTTCCATAACAGTATCATAGTCTAAATTTACTTGTTTAGCAATATCTTCAATCTCAATCGCTGGTTTTGAGATTAATTCACAAATTTTTTTCTTTACTTCTTCGCTTACTTTTATACTCATTGTGATTAATTAATGGTCATTATTAAAAAATTTTAACTTACAAATTTAATCATTTCATCGATAATTTTATAATTTGGCAATATTAAATCTGCTGCACCTGTTTCAGCAGCGACTTTTGGCATTCCATATAATACACTTGTGTCTTCTGATTCTGCTATTGTTTTTCCACCTCTTGTTTTGATCGCTCTAAGCCCTTCTACTCCATCTTTTCCCATTCCTGTCAATAAAATACCAAGTGTTTTTTCTCTATACACGCGTGCAGTTGAATAAAATAGCACATCTACAGAAGGTCTGCAAAAATTTACGGGTTCTCCTTCATATGTTCTTATACATGGAATATTATTTCTCACAACAACCTGCATGTGTTTATCTCCTGGTGAGAGATATATTGTTCCAGATTTTATCTCTTCATAATTTAATCCAATTTTTACATTAGCTTTACAGATATTCCTTAAAGATATAGCAAATTGACGCATGAAAAGATGGTTTAAATGTTGTACAACCAAAATGGGTGCTACAAAATCTTGAGGAACATCACTCAAGATTGTTCTTAAAGTCCTTGGACCACCCACACTTGCCCCTAATACAATAATTTTTGTAGGTACCTCTGTAATATTAATAGGGGTAAGGTCAAGAAAGTAATCTTCTGATCTATGTTCTATTTGCAATTCTACTGTTTTATTAGATTGGAGATCTGGTTTTATTTTTGCTTTTTGACTCTTCTGAATAAATATGTTTTTGTTTAGTATTCTGATCTTATTATCAATTTTGTTTATTTTTCCAAATTCAGTAAGAATTATTTTTGAAATTAAAATATCTCTAATTTCTGGAAGTACATCTTTCCATATTCCTATGGGTTTAACAATATAATCATAGGATTTTAAAACGAGAGGAAGTTCAAGAAGATCTAAATTTTTTGGATCTAGATCTGTTAATACAATAGTAGAAATATTGAATTCTTTTATAATATGACTAAAAGGGGCTAACCATTCTTTATTTTTATATTCAATATCGAGTATCAAAACGTCAGGATTCTTAAGACTTATAATATTAATAACTTCTTGGCTATTCCGTGCAATATCAACTACGATTATTTCCTGGTGAGAAGAAATCATATCCGATAAAAGAGTTCTACGATAAGCTGATTCAGAAGCTATTAATACTTTTTTGGGCATTATCTTTCTCGTTGACTTCTAATCAAAATAATGAAATTTCTTGTTTATATATATTCTGATAATAAAATTTAATTAAGATTAAAAGGATTCAAATGTTTTTCCTCAGAATTATTCTTCCAGAATTACTTTATGAGTAATTTTTCCAATTTGTTCTATGGATGCTTCAATAAGATCTCCTGGTTTTATTGATCCTACTCCACTTGGCGTGCCTGTTGCAATTATATCTCCAGAAACTAATGTAACAAACTTAGATAGATAAGCTAGTATTTCTGGAATTTTAAAAATCATATGTTTTGTATTTGATTGTTGACGAACTTCTCCATTTATGTGTAATTGAATATCTAAATCATGAGGATCCGTAATCTCTGTAAGAAGAGCTATCCTCGGCCCAATAGGTCCAAATGTATCGAAATTTTTGCTTCTATACCATGGTAAATTATTATTTCTATCACTAATCTGCATTTTTCTGGCAGTAATATCAAGAAAAACAGTGTATCCTTCGATATAGTTATAAGCGTTTTTAGCTTCAATATTTTTACAATTCTGAGAAATTATAAATGCTAACTCTACTTCATGATCCACCTGATTACATTCTTTACTATTATATAATACTTTAGGGTAAATTATATCCTTTCCATCAGTTACCAAAGTATTTAATGTCTTTACAAAAAATACGGGTTCTTTTGGAATAAGTGCTTTCATTTCCTTTGCATGCTCCTCATAATTTCTACCTAAACATATAATTTTTGTTGGGGTTATCTTATGATCTCCAAGCTTCATGCTCTTAGTTTATTCAATATATAAGTCTTAAATTAATTTAAAATATGATTAAACTTTAAAGAAATTTATCCTTCAGATTAATGTAACTTAAATAGAAATATAGAAATTTTAAAGAATCGAGAAGTAATGAATGAAATAAATTCTGATATAAAACCAGAAGAGAAAAAAGGGAAATCCTTAACTCGGACTAATATTACTAAAAGAGTAGCAACAACTGCTATTTTCATTGGTGTTGGGATTGTATTAGCCCTTTTCAATCCTTTTGGGTTTGTTGAATTATTAGGAGGTCCTAGAATTTTTCCTATGGCTCATTTTATTAATGGAATGACTGGAGTTCTAATAGGGCTATCATTTGCCTGTACAACATCGCTGGGCATCGCAATTTTTAGATATCCTTTAGGAATTGGCTCAATTCATGCTTTTCACGGAGGAATATCAGGTGCTTTTGTAGTTGGAATCACTGCCTATATTTTAAGGAAAAAAAGCCCCAATTATGTAGAATATGCTGCCCTAACAGAACCAATAGGCACTGTATTTATTGCTGCAACTATTGCTAACTTTATTTCACCAATTACTCTATTCTATTGGTGGGGTTTATTTGCTGCTGCTAGTATACCTGGATGTATTTTAGGATTTCTAATGTTAAAACTATTAAAACATCAAGGATTTTCTTGGAAGGATTTCTTTCAAAATTAAGCTTCTTAACTTATGATATTTCAAAAAAATTTTAACTTCGAAAATTGTATTGGTAAGCACACCCTATTATATGGAGAAACTGAAACAAAAAAGACTTATTACACAGCAAAATTCATACAATTTCTTATAAATGTAAAAAACTTCAATTCAAAGCAAATTAGCATTTTAGATTTCGCCCCACCAAAAGAATTAATTAACAATGTTAAAATCGGAGGTAAAATCATAGATTTCTTTGAAAATAGTATTAATTGTAATAACATTTGCTTCAAAGGAAATATTATTCCACCACGCCTTAAAGCTAGAAATACGAACGAACTCTATGAAAATGCTTGTAAAAATTATAAAAAAACCTATAAAATATTAGAAAAATTTAACGATAGTCCCACAGAAACATTAATTATCAACGATGTTTCTATTTATCTTCACATAGGGAACAAAAAATTACTAATAGACTCAATAAGAAAGTCAAATACTTTTTTTGGTAACGCTTATTATGGTTCTTCTATAAAAAGTGATTTTAATACTCAATTTAGTTTAAGAGAAAAAAGATTAGTTGAATATTTGATAAAAAAAATGGATTATTCTTATTCAACAAGATCCAAATAATAGAACCTTTTAAGTCAAAATAATTTTAACTAATGTTCAATTAAATTATCTACAAAATAAAATAAAATTTAATATGAAAAATATGAAGAAGTTAATATTATTCGGTCCCCCTGGGGTGGGAAAAGGTACTTTTAGTTCGCAAATTAAAAAAGTAATTCCAGAAATCGTTCACATAAGTACAGGTGACATTTTTCGTGAAAATTTAAAGAATGAAACACCTCTAGGTTTAAAGGCTAAATCGTATATGAATAAAGGAGAACTAGTACCTGATGATATAACTATTGAAATGGTTAGAGATAGATTGAATAAAGATGATGTTAAACAAAAAGGATTTATTCTTGATGGATTTCCTCGAACATTGACACAAGCAGAAGCATTAACGGACATAACTGAAATAGATTTACTTTTATTATTACAAGTTTCAAGAGATATCATTTTTAAACGAATATTAGGCAGATATGGCTGTAATAGTTGTGGGGAAATATATAATAAATATACACTACCACCGAAAGTTGAAGGAATATGTGATAAATGTGGTGCTGAGATAAAATTTGAACAAAGAAGTGATGATAATGAAGAAACTTTAAAAAGTAGGTTGGATACTTACGATAAAAATGCCAAACCTCTTATTAAGTATTATAAGAAAAGAGGAAAATTGAAGAAAGTTGATGCAACAGATACTTTGAGTTTCACTGAAGATGATATAAAAAAAATTATAGGAATTTAAAACTTCTTTTATTACTTATTCTGCATTATGAAATATAACCTATGCGTTCCAATTCCAATTAGATATACTAGTTTTAAAGAAGTTAAACACATAATTGAAAAAGCTAATAAAGCAAATCCTGATTTAATTGAATTGAGATTCGATTATCTTTCTAATTATAAAACTCTTTCAATGGAATTTATAAGAAATTTATTAGATAGTATTTCTCCTCATGTCACCACCATCTTTACGTTCAGAAAATCAACTGAAGGGGGTCGAATTCACATAAAAGAAGATGAGCGCATGAAAATTTATAAAATGTTTTTAGATGCTAAACCTAATTATATTGATCTTGAAATGGATATCGATAATGAAATTATAGATGAAATTATCAATTTAGCTAATGAAAAGGGAGTGGGAACAATTTTCTCATACCATAATTTTGAGAGAACACTATCTTTTAATGAAGCAACAAATTTAATTGAAAAGTTCAATAAGAGAATGATTCAAGAATTAATCTTAAATCCAAAAATGCTTGAAGGAACTATCAAAAAAATAGTTTTCACAGCACAAAGTTTTGAAGATAATTTAACCCCTTTAAGACTTTGTAGACAATTCTCAAGCTCTAATCAAAGAATTATATCATTCTGTATGGGATCATTAGGTATTTTTTCTAGAATTAATTGTGTTTTTGCTGGTTCTTATCTAACTTATGCTTTCTTAGAAGAAGAGACAGCTCAGGGTCAAATTAATATTAAAAAAATGAGAGAAATATATGATTTAATTATAGACTAGGTCTAAATTTTTGATGAATCAAAATGCGAATTATGAAGATTAAAAAAAGTGGATTTGTTAATTTATTATATGGTCGTTCATTTTGCCTTTTTATTCCATATTTATCAACCTCCAGTTCAAATCCCTTTAGTTATCAAACAAATCGTAAATGAATCGTACAAGCCAATAACTGACGCTTTAAAAGAGAATCCAGAAACAAAAATCACTCTTAATATTAATGGGACTTTAACCGAACAATTACACGATTTTGGATATGATGATTTGATAGGAGTAATTACAGCATTAGCATCTAAGGGACAAATAGAATTTACTGGTTCTGGAAAGTTTCATCCTCTCCTTCCTTTAATACCTGAACCTGAAGTAAAGCGCCAAATAAAACTAAATAATGATACAAATCAACATTTTTTTGGCAAAATTTACAAACCTCGTGGATTTTTTCCTCCAGAAATGGCAGTTTCTGGAGAAGTTTTTAAAACTGTTAAAAAAGCTGGCTATGATTGGATAATTATGAGCGGTATTGCAAATACTTTACCAGATTTTCCTACAAACTATGTCTCTGTGCATCCAAATGGACTTAGATTGTTGTTTAGAGATGATTATATATCAATTGATTGTGCTTTTGATAAGATTAATAATGTTGAATCATTTATCAAACGTTTATATTACAAGAATACATCTGAAGATTATTATGTAATTCTAGCAATGGATGGAGAAACTTTTGGACACCACGTAAAACATGCTATAAATAACTTTTTAATCCCATTGTTTAAAGCACTTCCCCATAGAACTGATGTAAAAATATGTACAGTATCAGAAATCGTTGATAAATTTCCTAAAGGCTTCACTCAAATCCCACGAGATTCAAGTTGGTCAACAATGCCATATGACATTGCCACTGATGTCCCTTTCCCTTTGTGGTTCGATCCTCAAAATGAAATCCATATAGAACAACACAGATTTTTTATGTATGCCTTAACAATGATTCATCTATCTGCTAAATATCGTGATGGAATGGATGATGATAAAAAAAGAATATTTGATAATGCAAGAAATCTATTAGATCGGGGAATTCATAGCTGTCAACAATGGTGGGCATCACAAAGACCTTTTTACAGCCCAGATATGGTATTACGAGGATTAAATGAAGTACTGATGGCAAGTGTAAATGCTAAAAGAAGCATCCCAGAAAATAACCCAGATATTAAAGAAGCTATGGAACTCATAATGGAAGATATGTTAAAAGCTCAAAATAAAATTGTATTATCTTTAATGTGAAAATTTAGTTTAAAATATTTAAAAAAATAAATAAAAAAAATCAATTTTAAATATCTTTAATTTTTCTTGAAGAGATTGCCACAATCTCCACACTTCATATTTCTTGCATAGACTGGAGTGCCTTGCTTCAGCGGTATGCTGAAAAAGCTTTACCTATACTGTAATAAAGCACGTTATTTTTGTCTGCTTCCTCATGAAGTTTACGTGGATTCTCATTACCACATTGGGGACATTTTACTCTTTTAAATTCTGTCATATTACCTTAACCCTGTTATAATTATTATAAATATATAGTAGAGTTGACAAATTTAAATTTAGGTTTTTAAATTGGTTTTTATTAAAATCTCTCGGACAATTTTCTTGATTCTTTTCCCAGTAGTATCGATAATAATTTCAGCTGCTGCCTTGTAGTAGGGCTTTCGAAAATTTAATATTTTTAATATTTCTTTTTTCGGATCTTCTTTATTAATTATAGGTCTCGTTTCAATACCATTTTTTAAAGATCTTTTATAAATTTCATCTATACTTGCCTCTAATAAGACCATATGACAGTTTTTTCTTAAATTTTCAACATTTTTTTCATTCAGAACAACTCCACCTCCACATGAAATAATCACTTTATTTAATTTCGCAATTCTTTCACATATTGAGGTTTCATATTCTCTAAATTTAATTTCTCCATCATTAGTAAAAATTTTAGAAATAGTTTTGCCAACTTTTTGAATAATTTCTTGATCTGTCTCGATGAATTTATAATCCTTTCCAAGATATTTTGCTAAAGCTTTACCAACAACTGTTTTTCCAGTAGCCATAAAACCAATTAAAGCAATAGAATCTTTAGGCATATTGAATTACTTGCATTAGGTTATTAATTACTTTTTATCAAACTTTTTAAAATGGTATTTCTTGTGAAAATCCATGTTTTTGTAATGCACCCTTTTTCAATTCAAGGTAATTACCGTTTATATATGCTGGGAAATTAAATTTTTCTGGATCTAAAGCTTCATTTTTAAAATATTTAGGATCTGAATGTGTAGCAACCACTCTCCCAAAAAAACACACATGCGATCCAAATTCTATTTTTTTTATCACCTTACATTCCATATTCCATGGAAATTCTTTTATCATTGGGACTTGTACAACAGAAGCTTTTTGCTTCGTTAAATTTAATTTTTTCCATTTATTAATATTTCTTCCAGAACGTGTGCCGATATAGTCAGTTTCTTTTAATTGATCTATAGTGGGATAATTAAGTACAAATTCACCAAGTTTCTCAATTAAATTATATGAATGCCGTTTAGGTTGTATAGATACAGCAATAATAGGTGGATTAAAGCAAACTTTCCCTACATATGCTAAAGTAATTAGGTTCGCTTCTTCTCCAGTACCTACAGAAATAACAGCCGCTGGCATGGGGAAAGTTGAGATTTTTTGACTAAGTGCAATTTTTTTCATCTTAAACCTATTTAATAGTACTAAATTAAATAATCTCACTTTTTCTTATAAAACTATTAAATAATAAAGAATTAGTAAATAATCAAATTTCATTGAAAATAAAAATTGGTGAAAGACTATTATAATAAAACATCGGGGGATTGAACCTAAAATTGATACTTCTGCCTTTATTGCCCCTACAGCTGTTGTCATAGGGAAAGTTACAATTGGAAAGGATTCAAGGATAATGTATGGGGCAGTTCTTGATTCAGAGGGGTCTAAAATCGAAATTGGTGACTGTTGTATAATATGTGAAAATGCAGTTCTTAGAGCTACTGCATCTGGAAACGCAAATTATCCTGTAACTATTGGAGATCATGTTTTTATTTCACCACAATCAACTCTTATTGGTTGCAAAGTTGAAAGTAATTCATATATAGCAACAGGAGCAACTATTTTACAAGGAGCTATTATTCAATCTGGTGCTGCCATTGCAGTAGGAGCTCTTGTTCATGCAAATACCATTGTTCCAGCTAATTCATTTATTCCTCCAAATAATATTGCTATTGGAGATCCTGTTAAGATCTATCGTCCAAAAGACCAAGAAGCATTAGCTAAAGCTATTAAAACTATTGAATTTGCTAAAGTTGCATTCAACGTTGATGCCGAATGGGAAAATCGTTTTGAGAGATATAGACAAGCTACTCAGGTAAGATCAAAAGAATTTGAAAGTCATTTTAATGACGAAATAATTGGTTAATATAAAAAACTTTTAGTCACCCCATATGGAAGATCATAATATTATTACAGCGAATACAAAGGTTTTGTGTATAATTGGGTATCCAATTGAACATTCTATGAGCCCTATAATGCATAATGCTATAATTAAAGACCTAGCTCTCGATTTTATTTACTTAGCCTTTAATATTTATCCTAATAATTTGAAATTTGCTATAAAGGCATTCAAAACCCTCAATATTAAGGGTATTAATGTGACTATCCCTTTCAAGCAGAAAATTATAAGATTTTTGAATGAAATTGATCCTATAGCCCAGAAAATTGGTGCAATAAATACAATAAAAAATGAGAATGGATACCTAATTGGGAGGAATACAGATGCAGAAGCTAGCAAAAAGGCATTACATAACACAGGTTATAATATTTCTGGAACTAATGTTTTACTATTAGGAGCAGGTGGAGCAGCAAGAGCTTTAGGTTATAGCCTAGCTAATGAAGTAAATAAAATTGTCATAGTAAACAGAACTGAAAAGAGAGCAGAAAAACTCTCAAGGGAATTGAAACAGAACTTTGGGATAAAGACTGAGAAAAAAAAATATATAAAAAATGTCTTGAAAGAAGAAATGAAAAAAGCTGATATGTTAATTAATACAACGCCTATTGGAATGTATCCAAATATTAATGAATCGCCAGTACCTTCAGAGTTTTTACATAAAGAATTAATTGTTTTTGATGTTATTTATAATCCTTTGGAGACAAAATTAGTGAAAGAAGCTAATGAAAAAGGATGTAAAACACTCGGTGGTTTAGATATGTTAGTACATCAAGGTGCTACTGCTTTTGAGTGGTGGACAAACAAAAAACCAAATGTTAATTTAATGAAAAAGGTAATTACTGAATTTCTTAGTAAGATTCATTAAAAATTTTATTAAAAATAAGAAAATAAAGATAAAAAAACAATTTATTGGATTGAGGTTCCACAAAGAGCACAAAATTTAGCATTTCCGCTTTTATCTAACTCAGATCCGCAATTATAACAAAAAATTGGTTTTTCTTCAACCTGTTGTGGCTTTATAATAACTTTTTGATTCTCTTGTTGATTTGAAGCACTGATTACTTGGTAATTTGAATTTAATTGATTATTTTCCTTTTGTTCAAAACAAACACTATTACAGTGAATACATCTCTTTTTATGTTCCTTATCTAAGTAGACAGCAAGATAAATTAATAATCCTATACCACCGGTGAATATAGCCAAAATAATTGCTAATGCTATATTAAAATCGTTTGGTTTTGTATAAACATTCATTTTACATTCCGGACAATACATTTTTCTATCACTCCAAATTATATAGTTATTTCGTTAAATATAAAGAAATTTTAATTAAATTAAAAAAAATTGGAGTCCGATTTTTAAAATCAATTGAAATTAATATTTCCATTAAAAAATAGGCAATAATTTTATGTAATCTTACTTCCACAGTTCTGGCAGAATCTTGTACCAACTTCTACTTTTTCTCCACAGAATGCACAGAAATTAGGTCTAACACCTAATACTTCTTCAGATGAGTTTGTAGATGTGTTATATAAGGCATTTTGAGCTTCAGATTGAGATTGATTGGTATAAGGATATGAATTTATAAGAACCGAAATTTTAGTGCCGCAATGAATACAATGCTGTTTTGGTTTACTATAATGAACAGCAAGGTAAATTATCAACCCAATTCCTCCAGTGAAGATCAACAATATTACTGCAAGACAGGTATCAATCTTCTCGCGCGTTAATAATACTTTAGTTTGACATCTGGGGCAATATCCAGTTTCTTGGCTCATTTTTCATTCATTTAATATATTATCTTTTTTTATAATTTAAAATAATTAATATAAGTTTCTATTCTTTAATTGTACTTCCGCAAGCAGGACAAATAACTCCATCAGTTTTTATCTCTTCTTGACAATATGGACAAATTATGCTTTTTTCCTTTTCATTTTTTTCTTGTTCAATTGTTTGAAGTATTCGGGCAATCTGAGCTTTTGGTTCAGGAAATTCCTCTTTTGAATTGTAAAATTCTAATTTTTGATGGCAAGTAGGGCAAATTTTTCTTTTTAAAATAACATAACGATAAATTAAAAATGGAATTAATGCGATACCTAATGAAGAAATGATAGTAAGAATCCAAACGTTATAATACATACTATCCATAGTCCTTCTTTTTGGTTTCAAGACTTCCTTTTCACATTTGGTACAGTATGCGAAATTTTTCACCATTTTTCTATCTTTAAATAAGATAATTTAATCATTTTAAATTTTCTAATCGTTATTAATAAGTAAACTGATTTTTGCTTTATGTTGTTAAAATTTTAATAATTTAACTTAATTAAAAATAAAAAAAATAAGTCCTTATTGATATTTATTTACTTAATTTTAATTTGAAATTTAATCAATAAAAAACTTCATTTTCTGAATTAGTTTGACGCAAATTTCTTTTTTTATTGTTTTAGAAGGGGGAGATGCTGCAGGAACAACGACTCATAGTTATCTGCTCAAAGATTTTTTAGAAAGCAAAGGTTTTAAAGTCCATTTAACCCAAGAACCTTCACAAAGTAAAATAGGAAAACTTTTAAGAGAATTCTTAAAAAACAAAGATATTCCCCCTACCACCGATGCTTTACTATTTGCAGCTGATAGAAATCTCCATTATGAAAATGAAATAAAAAAGAAACTTGAAGAAGGTTTTATTGTTATCTCTGATAGATATATTGAATCTTCAATAGTATACCAATCTATGCAATCTAATAAAATATCGGTTGAATGGGTTAAAGAAATAAATAAATTTGTAGGGTTGCCCGATATTACAATCGTTTTGGATATTGATCCAAATATTGCTTTAGCAAGAAAAGGGAGTAAAGATTTAGAAAAATTTGAGGATACTTTATTTTTAGATAAGGTTAGAAATCTATATCTTCAACGTGCCAAACAGGAAGGATATTACATAGTTAGTTCAGATGATATTATTGAACTTGTTCAAGAAAAAATCCAAAAAATTATTATGGATAAGTTAAAAAATATGATCTAATTTCTAGAACTAAATAATAATACATTAATTTTACAAAAATATAACCAAAATACCATAAATTTAATCAGAAATTATATATCTTTTATTGCCATATTGAATAACGTACAAAACTCAAAAAATCATTCTTTTAATATTGACAGACTAAATAATTATATTAAGATTTTTAGCTTCCCTCGTTTAGTCGGAACAAGTGGAGAAAAGAAAGCCGTCGATCTAACAATAAAATCCTTTAAAGATATTGGATTTCAAGAGGGACAAATTCAAATAGAACCTTTTCAATTTTCTGATTTTTATTCTACTACGCTTATTAAACTTATAATGGTCATTAATTTAACATTTTCTTTGTTTATATTAATGTTTGCATATATTAATCTCTTTATTACGATCTTTATTGGAGGCATAATGGCATTTTTCGTAATATTACTTGTTAAGGGGTTGAAGCATCCTGAACTTCCTGGTTTTTGGGGAGAGTATTATGGAAATACAATTTCTGCCACAAATGTTTATGTTAAAATACCAGCAAAGAATATCAAAAATAATGAGGCGGGAAATATTATAATTTCAGCACATTTAGACTCAAAATCTCAAACTTTTAAGACATATTGGAGAGTAATTTTTTATAAACTATGGTTATATAGTGGAGTTTGTTTAGGGGGATTTATTATAACCCTTTTTATTAGCACTTATACTATAATAAAGATAGAACTATGGATATTGGGACTTGGTATATGGATTTTTACAATATTAATCTCAATTTCAAATATCCTTTTGATATTTTTAAATACTCACAATAATTCTCCAGGTGCATTAGATAATGCTTCTGGGATGTCGGTCGTATTTGAATTAAGCAAAATGTTAAAAGAAAACCCTCTAGATAATTTCAACGTCTGGATTGTTCAATTTTCTGCTGAAGAATTAGGAACAATGGGTTCAAGAGTCTTTGTAAATAATCATGAGGATGAATTTATCAAAGGAAGAATATTTCAATTTAATTTCGACATGATCTCTTGTATAAATGAACCTAGAAATCAAGTAGAATATTTAAAATCATATGGAATATTACCTCGAAAAAAAATTGCTCCGCTCCTTAGTAAATATTTAGAAAAAGCTGCAATTAATGAAAATATTAAAATAAAAGGATTTCATTTATCAACAGGAGCTCATACTGATTCTGTTCCATTCCATTTAAGAGGATATGATTCTGTTGACATTGTTACAAGAGCAGGTGCTAAATATGCCCATACTGATAATGATAAACCCGATAAAGTTGATCCTCGAGTATTAATAGACGCGTATTTATTGGTTTGGAGCGTATTGATTTCTTTAGATAAAGATTATAAAATATTATGTAAAAATCAGGAATTATTATGTAAGTGAGTTAATTAATTAAAGAAAGAAGGAATATATTAAGTTGCTACATTAACTCTTCTATTTCTTTTTGTATTTTTTCAATTCTTTTTTTAGATTTTAATAAAATCTTACTTCTTCCATATTTACGAAACCATCTATTGAATCTGTCTTGGATAGTAACTTCCCGTGTACCAGCCATATGTTTATCGGCTAAACATATGATTTTTTCTTCTAAAGTCGAAGGTATATAATCTTTTTCAGGTAAACCTACCCTTCTCGCATCCTCTTTATCCAAACCACCCAATATATGAGTTTCACAGATTCTAGCAAGCTTATTTGAAAAACCTCTTTGTTTCAAGATTTTACCTCCAATTAATGCATGTTTAAAACTATGTGTTTTTACTCTTCCAATATCATGGAGTAAGGCCCCGATTTCAATTAAATTCATATCTATTTTAACTTTTTTAATTTTACGAGCGATTTCTATAGCTTTATCTGCAACTTTTTCTGAATGGCGTCTAACAGAAAGCGGGACTTTCAATCTCTTTAATAAGTCTAAAGCAAAATCTCGATCGGGTAAAATTTCTTCTTTATTAACCATTAGTTTTTATAATTAACCAATTATCTTTAAGTTTTAGATATCATAAAATTCGTTTAACAGTAAATCTAACAAAGAGCTCTACAATTATTAAAGTTTAATACTCACTCAAAAAAAATTGATTAATGTTTTTTATTAAAATTCTTCATAAGGACCACTGATTAATCCCCCAATTGATCCCCCAATTAAAACTCCTATAAAAGCACTAATTATACCCCCTAAAGTCTCGATTAATTGGCTTCCTTGAAATAAAGCCATTAAATCCACTTGAGAAAAAATGCTTAATATTATCCAAATAGATAGAACTATTACAACCACCAATGATACTGCAATAACCCCTCGTTTTAAACCTTTAGCTATTGTACCTGAGATATAACCTATGAAAATCCATGCTAAAATTTCTGGTACAAAGAAGCCGAGGATGGTAGGAGAACCCGTGAAATATGAAATCATATCAAAATCAAAATTTGCTCCTACTAATAATGCTACTATCCTTAATCCATCGATTCCAGAAGACATTATTGTTATAATGTCTGTCATATTAAAGAAAAGAGCTGAGAAAAAGCTTAATGTAACCCCAACAATAATACCAATAACTAATCGATAAGAAGCCATTAATGATACCACTCTAGGATAAAAATCCTATTTTATCATTTTTTTCTAGGAATTACAATAATAATAAAAATCATTTTGCTATATTAATACTTTAGTTCTTAAGGTTTTACTAAAATCTACTCAATAAAATATTAAAGTTATCATGAATTCAATATTATATTCTTTAATTTGTAAGATTCTAAAAAATTTTAATTATTTTAGTATAAGAAAAAATAAATAAGGAAACAATTTTGGCTCGAAAGAAAAAAAAAACCGAAGATGCAGAAGAAAAGAAAAAAAACCAAAACATAGAGGATTTTAGCGAAGATTTTGATATTGATTTCAAAGAAGAACTTGATCTGGAAGAAGAACTTGACTTACTAGATACCGAAGATATTGAAGCAGGGCTAGAAATTGCAGAAAAACTAATTGATAAAGATGAGGAGAGAAAACAGCTCTATTTAAGCTGTGGCATTCACATTGGCACTAAACTATTAACGGGAGACGCTCGACGATTTATTTATAGACAAACTAATTATGGATTGTATGTTATTGATTTAACACAAACAGATGAACGACTTAAAATTGCAGCAAAATTCCTGAGTAAATATGTGGAAGAGGGAAGTGATAAAGTTATCGTTACTTCAGTTCGGCGGTATGGTAAAGAACCTGTTAAAAAATTCTGTGAGGCATTAGGGTGTAGAGTTATCACTTCAAGATTTATACCTGGGTCTCTTAC
>JBHLLJ010000030.1:0-26507 GCA_048885705.1 Candidatus Hermodarchaeota archaeon
TTTTCATATAGCGTAGATTTATTCAGATTTGTATTAGTGGGGGTATCTTATTTTCCATTTTGGATAGATCTTGTAGTAACAGTGATCTTTGGAGTAATTTTAATATTAATTGGTGCCCGTTCCTTTAATAAAATGGAAATAAGTCAATAATTCCATTTTTAGAGGGAAATTATTCATTATTTTCATTAATATTATCAAAAAAAATAGGAAATTACCTTTATTAATAAAAAATTTATTTTAACCTTTTTTTAAATCTATATATTAGATAATTTGTATAGGTGTTTTATTATTCCATACTTAGAATATTCTGGAAAACAAATTTTTTATCAAATTAAGGATAATAATTCGAAAAACAAACTTATTCTTATACATGGAGCAGGAGGTAATTCAAATATCTGGGAAAATCAATTTTATGTAAAAATTAATTATGATATTATTGCTCTTGATTTACCTTCTCATAACAAATCCAACATATTTCAAGAATTGTCTTTAGATTTATATGTTGATGTCGTTAAAAAGCTTATAGAATATCTAAAACCTGAGAATTTAATTTTAGGAGGACATTCTATGGGGGGTGTGGTGTCCCAAGAGTTTTATTTTAGATATCCTAAAGATGTATCTGCGCTTATATTATGTGCAACTGGTGGAAGAATGAGAGTGAGTCAAGTAATCTTTGATTCAATAAAACCTGATTATCAGAAATACTTGAATGCTTTTCCAAAAGGGACGTTTTATAAGAAAACTTCAAAATCAATAATTGATAATGCTGTTTTAGAGGCTTCTCAAGCAGATCCCGAAGTAGTTTATCGTGATTTTGAAATTTGTGACGCTTTCGACACACTACATAAGACAAACACTATTGATATTCCATGTTTAATTATATGTGGGAAATATGACCAACTTACTCCTGTAAAATATTCAAAATTCTTTCATGACAAAATTAGAAATTCAAAACTATATATAATAAATAAAGCTGGTCATGGTGTTATGTTAGAAAAACCTAAGCAAGTAAATAAAGCTATAGAAAGATTAATTGGAAATCATTTTTAAATTAATAAAATGCGAAAGTATACATATGGTCCTTTTCAATCCAGGAGGCTGGGTCTTTCCCTAGGTGTAAATATTTTAGCTGATTATAAATTATGTACGTATAATTGTGTTTATTGTGAAATTGGGTTAACTAAGAAAGAGAATCTAGTGTCTCCAATTTACAGAATGAATTTACCTCCATCTACTAACTTTCGAAAAGAATTACTCTCGATTCTGAAATTTTTTCCGTATTTAAATTCAATTACTTTTGGTTATAATGGTGAGCCAACTCTGAATGAAAAATTATTAGCTTTTTTAAAAATCGCAATAGATGTGAGGGATGAATTAAATTGGACAAATGAAAAACCATTACTTACACTATTTACAAATTCTAGTACTTTATATATTGATAAAATAAGAGAAAGAGTCAAGCAATTTGAGCTAGTTTTAGCAAAATTAGACACAGCTAATGATGTTGATTTCAAAAGAACTAACCGTCCTCATCATGATACTCCTAATATTGAAATAATAATTGAATCATTAATTAAATTAAAAGAAGAAATGCCTAAAAAAAATAAATTAGCAATTCAAAGTTTAATTTTTAATTCATATAAAGATGATTTTACTCCAAATAATAATCCTACAAATATATCTGATTTAGCTCAAGCATTAAAAAGAATTAAACCAGATATAATCCAAATTTATACAACTGCAAGAATTCCAGCAGAATACTTTGTTTTCTCAATTGATGATAATAGGAAACAAGAAATTGCCACGATATTTAAGGAGATAATCGCTGATGATAGAATTGAAATAAATGTATATTGAATTACAGAAAAACTTTTATTTCTATAATAATAATTTGAAGTATTTGAAATATTAATCTTATTTTGAGTCTAAGGAAAACACGAAAATTTTAAATGTGAGAGATTATTGGATGAAAAATTAATAGTGGGTGTTGATATTGGAGGTACGTGGGTAAGAGTTGCCACATGCACAGCAGATTTAAGTGAAAAGAATATTACAAAAAGAATTTCAAGAACATTAAAAGATAATAAGTATTCAATAAGTAATTCTGTATGCCAAATGATAACCGATTTACTTTCTGAGAAAAATATTGAAGAAGATCACATTTTAGGCATAGGGATAGCAACAGCAGGACCTTTAGATATGGATAAGGGAGAGATATTTAATAATGCCAATCTGGGATTTAGAATTATCCCTTTAAAAGATCCAATTCAAAAAAAATTTCCTAATATTCCACTTTATTTTATTAATGATGCCAATGGTGGTGTCTTAGGGGTTCACTTCTTTGAAGCAGAGGAAATTGAAAAAGATAATTTGGTATATCTTACAATGTCAACAGGATTAGGTGGAGGAGTGATTTGCAACGGACATCTTTTACTTGGAAAAGAGGGTAATGCAGCTGAAATTGGACATACCTTAGTAGAGCCGAAAAGTAAAGCTAAATGTAATTGTGGTGCATATGGTTGTTGGGAAGCTTTTAGTTCTGGGACAGGAGTAAGAAATAGAGCTTTAGATGCATTAAATGAAGGAAAGTTAAATTCGGATATATTAATGAAATTAGTTGATAATAATGAATCTAAAATAACAGCAAAAGAAATTTTTCAAGCTGCAAAGAAGGGAGATAAATTATCTGAAAAAATTGTCGAAGATTGTGTTTTTTATACTAAAGTAGGAGTGGGCAATATTAATAATTACTATGATTGCGTTTCAATTTATTTTGGCGGAGCGATGATGAAAGATAAAGAACAAATAATTCCGCAAATAATATCCCAACTTGAAAACGATCCTATTAAATTCACTACTAATCATCCTCCAAAAATAAAATTAACAAAATATAAAGATGAAATTGGATTAAGAGGGGCATTAGTTCTTGTTAAATACAAATTAGAAAAAAATGAAATAATTTCCTAAAGAATTAGAAAAAATTATGGAAGAACATAATTTAATCTTTACTTTAAGTGGCATTAGAGGTCGTGTTGATAAAGATCTAAAATTTAACACTCTCAAGAAAATTGCAATTGCTTTTGGATTATTGATTGATGGTAAAGGCAAAAAAGTAATAATTGGGAGAGATACCAGACCAAGTGGAGAAATGATTGAGCAAGCAATAATAGAAGGTTTAGTTCAATCTGGTTTTGAAATTGTTAATCTTGGAATATGCCCTGCACCTATAATAGTCCATACTAAAAATAAATTAAAGATCCCTGCCGGCATCATTATTACGGGATCTCATAATTCTCAAGAATGGAATGGTTTAAAATTGTTATCAACCAACACATTTCTAAGTGCTGATGATCTGGAAATAATTTCTCTCTATTTAGAGAATATAGATTTTAATTCTTATAAAGAAATTCAATCCAGATCAGAACACACCGTTAGGAATTTGAATCCTATTACAGAATACGTTCAAGATTTATTGAATTATATTGATCTTTCAAAAATTAAGGACAAAAATAATCTTAAAGTAGTTATTGATACAGGAGCTGGAGCTGGAAAACTTGTCACACCCTATGTTCTAAGTGAATTAGGATGTAGGATAAACTTAATTAATGATGATCTGCTTGCAAATAAAGATTTTCCAAGAGAAATTGAACCTATTAAAGAAAATCTCAGAGATCTGATAATGGAAGTTTGGCAAGGGAAATATGATATTGGATTCGCTCATGACTCGGATGCTGATAGACTAGCTATTATTGGAGATAATGGAGATTGCTATCCCGAAGATATTGGTTTAGCTTTAATAACAGATTATTATTTAAAAAGTCAAGGTATGGAGAGTAAAGAGGCTTTTTTTGTCACCAATTTAGCATCTTCATTAAGATTTGAAGTGATAGCAGAGAAATACAATGCTAAAGTTATAAGAACTCCTATAGGTGAACGCTTTTTGACAAATAAAATGCAAGCTTTAATGATGAATGCATCAAAGAATCAACTAGTTTTTGGTGGGGAAGGTTCATGTGGAGGTATTATGTTTCCTTATTTTAATAATACTAGGGACGGTATATTCGCCGCAGCAAAAATTGTTGAAATATTAGTAAAAACTGGAAAAAAGATATCTCAGCTAGTAGCAGAATTACCTAAATATTATTCTCATAGAATAAAAATCAACGCTAAAAATGTGGATATTAAAACAGTCATCCCAAAAGTTAAAGCTGAATTGATAAATGAAGGAGAAAACGTAGAGCAAGTAGGAAATGATCTTAGATTTGGAAAAGGAAAAGATTGGTTTGTATTAATTCATCCTTCTAATACTGAGCCAATAATTAGAATTATAAGTGAAGCCAAAAGGGATTCACTGGCTAGAGTTTATTGTGAATCAACAGCGGAACTTTTGAGATTGATTATTCTAGAATAATTGATTATTCCCATCTTTTTCCCATTTTCCATATACAGATCGCTGAATAAGGCAAATTCCCCCATAACATTTATAAGTTTGAGAATAATATAGTTTTATTAAACATATTCGTTGATTGTATCATGATAATGAACAATAATAATTGGATTAGAACTAACAGAGGAAATGTGATAGTTCATGATCCGTATTGTGAAAAGATTATCATGGTAATGATGTTTTTAGAATTTGTATCATATTTCGATGCAACATTTTCCTTATAAAAACATTGCAATCAATAGCACGCTGATACTTCTCTTTTGCTTTAATACTTTAAAATTCTTTTCTGTTTCTTCTATATTATTTACCTTTTAGAGCTTTAAGATCCTAACGTTAATTAGTCGCATTCAAATTATAATATATCTTAATAAACACTCTGAATATGTTTTTATAAATAAATTTTCAAAAATAAAAAAGTTTAGGTGGAAAATATGTCAGAATTAAAGGAATATACTCAAGAAGAGTTGGGAGAATCTCCTTTAGAGTTAAGAGATAAAGAAATCGATATTTACCTACAAAAATGGAGATCTAACATATGGAAATCGTATCTAATTCACTTTATAGAGGGATTTCATTTGATTTCAGGAATTTTATTACCATTTTTCTTAACATGGGGTAGAATTTCTTTTGTTGAGGTAATGTTCTTACAGAGCTATTTTACAATAATGATACTAGTATTTGAAATTCCTTGTGGGGCAATAGCAGATTACATAAGCAGGAAGTTCTCTTTGATATTAGGAGCAGTATCAACTGCATTTGCCGCTTTAATTTATGGTAGTTATCCAAGTATATATATTTTTGCGATTGGTGAAACTTTATGGGCTTTTGGAGCGGCTTTGACATCTGGTACTAATATAGCATTTATATATGACACATTGAGAAAACTTGGACGACAAGATGATGTTTCAAAAGTAATGGCGAGGAACAGGAGTTTCAGTTTACTCGGTATTGCCCTTTCAGCTCCAATAGGATCTATTATTGGAGCTTATTTTTCGCTGAATCTTGTAATGACCTTGATATTTATACCATTTATTATCGCGACTTTAATATCCATGACTTTAAAAGAACCTAATCATGACTTAGAAAGAAAGAAAGTTGAGAGATACTTCACTATTGTAAAATCTGGATTTACTGAGTTAACAACCAACAAGATTTTAAGGACTCTAGCTGTTGAAATGGTAATAACGGAGTCTTTAGTGTTTTTCTTAATATGGACTTATCAAGTTTACCTCGAAGCATTAAATTTTCAATTGATTTTCTTTGGATTCATCAGTACATTAATGACTGTCGTGCAAATTCTCTTTAACAATATCATTCCTACTCTAGAAAACAAAATTCAAAACAAAAGGACATTTCTTAAATTCTATACAATAATTCCAGGGATTGCTTTTATTTTAATGGCGCTGATACACTTCATTCCAATTAGTATTCCTTTAATTCTTATTGTTATAGGTTTAGGATTTTCAAGGAGTTTGATATTTGTTAAAGGAATCAATAAAGAAATTGAAACTGAAAACAGGGCCACCGTATTAAGTACGATAAACATGATATCAAGTCTTATTAGAGCAATTCTTTACCCTTTCGTTGGATATCTGGTGATATGGAATCTAGATATAACATTTATAGTATTGGGAGCTTTAATTGTTATATTTGCATTATTCTCGAAGATAAAAAGTGAAAATCTATAATCAAATTCTTTTTTTTATTATCTTGATGGAAAAGGGTTTAAATCAGTTCAATTCCTCTAAAATCTTTTTTGCTAATTTTTTTCCTACAATTTTTGATATTTCCTCTAAAGTAGATTTTTTAATACTATTAACACTCCCAAAATGGTTCAATAATTTATTTCGAGTAATTGGACCTACGCCTTCAATTCTTTCCAATACTGAACCTGTAATTCTTTTTTCCCTTTGTTTTTTATGTAATTTTAAAGCTACTCTATGAGATTCATCTCTCACTCTTTGAAATAATTTTAATAAAGATGAATTTTTTGCTAAAATAATCGGGTCTTTAATGTTAGGTATATAAATTTCTTCATATTTCTTTGCTAATCCAATAATAGGAATGTTCAGACCTAAATCTCGCAAAACAGAGATTCCAGCGTTCAATTGACCTTTTCCTCCATCAACTAAAATCAGATCTGGAAGTTCTAGATTTCTCTTTAATAAATAACTATATCTCCTCTTCAAAACTTCTTTCATCATAGCTACATCATCAGGTGTAGATTTGGAACGAATTTTATATTGCCTATAATTTTTATTATATGGTTTTGCTTCTAAAAAGTAAACCATCGAGCCAGTTGCGTCAGTACCTTCGATATTAGAAATATCAAAACCTTCAATAATCCTTGGTTCTTTCGGTAAGTTTAAAATTTCTTTAGCTTCTTTTAAAATTTTCTCTCTGAAGCTTTCTTCATCCAATTTAATCTGTTCCATTTGAATACTCTGATTAACCATAACTTTTGCATTTTTATTTGCAATACGAATGAGACTTTGTTCAAAATCATCTTTTGGGAGTCTAATCATTATTTCCGATTTTAAATCTTTCAAATAATTAATTAGAGCCTCCAATCTTATATTTAATTTGGTGGTAATTATTACATCGGGCAATTGTGTTTTAAATTCTTGGTAATATTGTTCTAAAATAGAAGAAAGCAACTCATCTTTGTGAATTAGTTTTTCTCTTAAATCAAAATTAAAAGAATTTTTATTTATTATCCGACCTTCTCTGATATGGATTATAACAAGTGCTATATAATTATTCATAGAATAGAATCCAATGATATCCTTATTTGCATCATGATTTAGGAAAACATGTTGTTGATCTGTTGCATGATCAATATCTGATAATTTATCTCTCCAAAAAGCAGCGATTTCAAATTCTTGATTTTTCGCTGCTTTTTCCATATTATTTTGAATTTGTCTTCGTAATTCACTTGTTTCTCCTTTTAGAAACATTTCGATCCTTTTAATATTATCTCTATACTCTTCTTTTGTTAAATCTGTAAAGCATGGGCCCGGACATAGTTTTAATTGATAATATAGGCAAGGTCTCTTTTTTCTTGTAATGGGTTTTTTACACGAACAATAGGGAAAAATTTTTCTTAAATCTCTTAAAATTCTAATAATTTCTTTTTTATCTGTAAAAGGTCCTAAAAACATATTATCTTGGGAATATTTTTCAGGGTTTCTAAGCACACGAATCCTGGGAAAATCTTCGGAATAAAAAATAGCAACCCAAGGATAAGTTTTAGAATCCCTCATAATTACATTATAACGAGGGAGATGCTTTTTGATCTGGATATTCTCTAAAAGCAAAGCTTCTTTCTCATTTTCAGTAACAAAATATTCGATAGATTCAATGTGTTTTACAAGTTCATTGATTTTTTCTTCATAAAAAGGATCATTATAATGAGATTTTGTGAAATATTGATTAACTCTCTTTCTAAGATTTAGTGCTTTTCCAATATAAATAACAGATCTATTTTTATCAAGGAATAAGTAAACACCAGGTTCATTTGGTAGACTTTTTCTTTGTAATTGTAAGTTGGGCATATTCTATAGGAGTATTTAGACCTTTTGACTTAAAATTAAGCCTATATTACATTTATATTAAGAGAGATTAATACTTTTTTGTTATATTATTAATCCTTTAAATATAAAAAAGAACTATTTCCAATAAGAATTTATTTCATTTTGTAAATCTTGGTTGATATCATCAGTTCCATACGTCATACAATAGTAGTTAATATCTAATAGGAAGTCTTCAAGCTTATACAATTTGGAATATTCTTTCATATTCTTTGCAGTTAAAGATTGATTTCTACAAATAGAAGTTATTCCATCAAAATTAGTTTCTATATTGTTGATATCCTTATAACTCATCTGAAAATAATAATGACCATACCTTTTGATCTTAAAAGGAACCCATAATAAATACATTAATACAATACCTAAATTGAACTCAAGTAGAGTGTTTATAATCAATAATTCTAAACTCCAGAGCCCTTGTGCCTGACGGATACCTGAAATTGCTAAACTGAATTCTAAAGAAAACTCGACTAGAATTCCAACTAAAAATATATACAATATATCTTCTAATCTTAATTTTTTTTTTAGATATAAAAATAGAGCAATTCCAATATTAATTAAAACCATTAGAATTTCATTAAATCGTTGGTTCGCAATGTTCATATCTCTTGATACTTCAATAAGCCTATCATCTATTGGAATTAATTGAGAACCAGTTGCCACAAAAATCCATCCTAGATAAAATAGTAATGTATAGAAAATCAAATCATTACGATTCCTCTTTTCAAACATGACAAAAACATAAGAAAATTGAACAAATCCGGGTGAAAAGCAAAACCATAAGAAAAATATAAATGGATCTATTGGACCAGAATAGGTCCTTGTTTGGGTAATTAAATACCATAATATATAATCTGTAAAAATATAGATCACCCACCCACACAAACCCCAAATAATAGATAACCAATACTTCTTCCTTATTAAAAAGAAGATCCAAATTGATAGAAAAATTAAGTCAAGATAAATGAAATCCATTCCAATACTTCTTGAGACTACTGTATTTGCCATATTATCCCCATTTTATAAATTAATATCCTCTAATTAAAAATGTAATAATTTATAATTTTACTTAGTATGTAAGATTTATAAAAATAAAAATTAAAAAAAAATTCAATAAAATGTGTTATAAAATATGGTAAAAATAAAGATTTGCCCTAAATGCAAAGAACCCAATTTAAAAAATGCTTTCAATGTTTCAGGTTGGCTCGCGCCTGATCTGTATGAGTGCTCCTGTGGTTATGTTGGACGTTTTTTTGTTGAAATTGATTCAGAGGATTATGAATTAGATGATGAGGAGCATTCAGAGGAATGATACAATTTACTATAATATTAAATTCTACAAATCTATAATTATATCATCATAATAATAATGGTGGAATCTAAATATGGAACAGTTATTAAAAGATGCTCAAAAGATTAAATCCTTAGAGATACAGGGTGCTAGTAATATTGCTATTAGTGCTATTGGTTTTTTAAGTGATTATGCTACAAGAATAAAATGTGAAAATGTTAATCAGTGTTTCAAAAAACTTTACGAAGCGAGGGATATCTTAATAGATACGAGACCAACTGAACCTGCAATGAAAAATGGCTTAAAATTTATAATGAATAAGTTGGAACAAGAAAGAGATACCATAATACCAGAATATATTTCTGATATCATTGAGAAGTATAAAAATTTATATCATGATATGCTTCAAAAATCAAAAAAAAGAATTGCAGAAATAGGAGCTAGACGTTTTCCTCCAAAAGGTCAAAAATTTAGTGTGATGACTCATTGTCATTCAAGTCTCGTTACTGGTATTCTTTTAGAGGCTAAAAGGCAAAGTAAGGATTTTAAAGTAATTAACACAGAAACCCAACCTCGATTGCAAGGTAGAAAAACAGCAAAAGAATTATTAGAAGCGGGTATTGAAGTCATTCACATTATCGATAGTGCAATGAGGTGGGCTGTAAGGCATTATCAGGTAGATCTAATATTAATTGGAGCAGATAGTATTACTTCTGAGGGGACTATTATTAATAAAATCGGATCGAGATTATTAGCATTAGTAGCACATGAAGAACATGTTCCTTTTTATGTTGCATCTCCTTTATTAAAATACAATCCAGAAACCAATCTTGGAATATTGGAAACAATTGAAATTAGAGACCCTCAAGAAATATGGGTAGATCCTCCAAAAGGAATTAAAATATTAAACCCTGCATTCGAAACAGTAAGTAGAAGGTATATAGATGGTTTAATTACAGAAGCAGGTATTTTTGCGAGTAGTCATGTTTCGAATTATTTTGAGAAACTTTATCCAGAAATGGTGTAAATTACTTAAAATTATTATTTTCCCCATTTTTCAATAGCTTTTGCTAATTCTATATGCTTTTTTGAGAATTCCCTCAATTCATAACCTTCTAAAACTGAATCAACAGCTTGTCTAATTGCTTTTGCTCCTGCTTTAGTTCCCATAGGATGGCCATGGCATCCTCCTCCAAATTGGTAAACCATATCTTTACCCAAAATTCGAATTAATTCAGGAATATGTAGTGGACTTAACCCTCCTGAAGCAACAGGCAAAACCGGTTTGAGATTAACCCAGTCTTGATCTAATAAAGTTGAATTATTCCCTTTAACTTTCTGTTTTGTAATAACATCATTAATTTCTAAAACTTCACTTTTGCCCCCTTCCATTTTACCGATAATAGTTCCAGTATGAAGTTGATCCATACCAAGAAGTCTCATTAACTTAGCTAATGCTAGCATAGTAATTCCATGTTTTTTGTTTCTTGTAAAAGCAGCATGCATAGCTCTATGGGCATGGATTACGAGATCTTTATTATCAAGATACTCTCGAATTTCTTGTAAAGCGGAAAATCCTATTGTAATAATATCCACCATAACATATTCTCCACCATTTTCTAAAACAAAATCAGCTCGTTTTTTCATAATATTGAGAGGAGCTGTTATATTAGGCATATAAAACTTTTTGTCTCCAGTTTCCTTTTCAATTTTGTCTCGAATTTTTAATGTTTCAATAATCCTCTTCTCAAACTTATTAAAGCTCATACTTGTTAAATTTTCATCATCCTTTACAATATCTAATCCACCACTCCATGCTTCACCACATACTTTAGAATGCTCAATTTCAGTTAATCCGACTTTCGGTTTTACAATAGTGCCAAGAAGTGGTCTATCTTTCACTTGGGTTAATTTTCTAATACCTTCAATTCCAAATTTTGGTCCTTTATAAGTAGTAACAATATCTTTCGGAAAACTAATATCTAATAATCTTAAATTCTTTAATACTTTCATACCGTAAATATTTCCAGCAATAGCGCTTAAAATCTGCGGTAAATTACCTGCCTCAAAGAGTTCCTTAGTATAAGCAATTTTAATTATATTTTTATCAGGGTCGATATAAAATGTCGAAGGTTTAAGTCTTTCTGCAATTTCGGGGGATAAGGTTGAGATTTCTGTCCAAGTTCCAATTGAACTTTCTTTTGCTATTTCTTCAGACGCAGTTTGCAAATTCCTACATTCTGATGAAATCTCTACATAATACATAGCAATTAAATCATTGTCACTAGGTCTATAGTCTAGATTTACATAATCTACCAGTTTTTATCACCTTTCTATTATTTTAGGTTATCAGCTTAAAATTTTGTATAAAAATCCTTACATCCTATATAAACATTTAAAGGTTTAAATTTGTATTTAACTGTATATGAAATTCAATATTAGTACTCTTTAAATTAAGATTTATATTATTATATTACAAAATATAATCTACTATCTTTAGGAGCTGTATTAAAATTTTAAGAAAGAGAACAATATTAACAATAATATTAGTGATAACATCTATTATAGTTCAATTATTTGGTATTCCATATCTAGGTTTTAAATTTACATCTCATAATCTTGAATTTGAATATGTCTATAATTGGGAATTAATAGGCACGGGAGGATGGTATGAAGGGTATAAGGAAACCTTTGAAGCAAAAGGTCATTATATTGTAGACTTTAACGGCAATATTGCTAACGTTACAGCTCGTGTTTCATGGAAATTTTATGAAAACTACTATGGATCAACCCTACGTGATGTAGATTATTATGTGTTTTCATATTCGCTTGTAAATGGAAGTTATATATGGGGGACTGACCAAGATGTCCTTGACACTACTAATATGAATATTTGGTTTCATATTCCTGGAGGAATTAAAGCATCTCAATATGATATTCTCGATACTTCATATGATGTAATAATTGGAGATCATATTATTTGGGTTGGAAATCTAATGCCTTTCAGTGGAAAGAACCTTCATAGTAAAGGTTCCTATTTTAGAAATGATACATATGGGGAATTTGATGTTGAGTATGAAGTGAATAATTTTTTTACATCCGATGGTTATTTGATTGGAGAAATTTATACAGAGGTAGACGATGGTTATGATAGGGATACAGGATATTGGTCGAAATTTAGGTTAAATTCCTATGTTTTTATTACTTCCTCTAGTTATCTAAGGCTTTTTAATTTTGGTATTTATTTTTTAGCTTATTGGGGTCCTATATTACTTTTGATGATCTTATTTTATGTAATATATGAAAATCTTCGTTGGAAACCAAGAAGAATTCAAAAAGGATATACAGAAATTATTGTTGAAAGAAATTTGCCTCAATTTGATAAATTCGATATACAATCTGCATATTCAGAAATGATTCCTTCTTATTTAGTTAGAGCAAGAGCTCATGAAAAAAGAATCGTGAGCGCTCATAGAAATGGAACCGTAGAAGGAATAGGATTTATTGAATCAAATGGGAAAGCAGGCACATTTTATGGAAGCTATATTGGAGATATGGTAAAATATACTAAAGTTAGATATGTATTCACTGAAATTGGGAGAGGATTAAGAGGTTTTCGCACGATTGAAAGATATAATATATTTGAAATTGATAATTTACAACAAAGAGACTTAAGTTTTGATACCGCTCATATAAAACCTGTTGAGGAGAAGCATTTAGATCCGATTATGAAAATGATTGCAAATGAAGACAGGGGTAAAAAGAGTAAAAAGTATGCTAAATGGGTAATTAAATCACATGAGGATGATATCGCAGTTGGAGCTATTGCATTAAGAACAGAAAATTGGATTCAATCAATAATGCTGGATTTAGTTAGAAGTAACTATCCCAAACCAGAATCTATAGCTAATGAAATAATATTAGGTGTAGGTTTTGCTACGCCAGGGGAAGAAATTGGATGGTTGTACGGGCTTTATGTCCATCCAGCTTTTAGAAACCATGGAATTGGAAGAATGCTTGTATTAGCACGCCTTTCAGCACTTAAAGAAATGGGATGCACAAGAGTGATTACAGAAATAGCAGAATGGAACAGTCCTGCGAAAAATATTTATGATGATTATAATGCTCAAATTAAAGGTAAAATATACCTTTTAGGTAAAAAAATGCCTAAAGTTAAGGTGAGACGCTATTGAATGAATCTTTGACTTATAATACATTTTATCATCAAAATTTGATAAATTCCATTAATATTGATTTATTTAAAGTCGAAGCTGAAGCTATAGAATTTAATGAGCAATTTAAATTACAGAAAGATTGGTATTCTTGCTATTTGGGGCCAGCGACTGCCGAGTTTCATGGATTTAATCATAATGCGCAACCCGCAATTAGAGATGAAAATAGAAATGCTATAATTCCAAAAAATTTTATCGAAATTGGGAAAAGAATCCTTTACTTGTCAATAAAAGGATGTGGAGCTTATGAGGATATGTTTTTTGGAGGAAAATTAAATCCTATTAAAATAAAAAACGCTTGTCAAGATAAAAAATATATAAAAAATATTGGGACATTATCTACTGGTTTAGGATTCATAATGGGGGAATCTTGGATGGGTGAGAGTCCATATGGCGCTCAAGGATTTATAAATGGTTTTGATGAACTTAACTTTTCTAGAATTGCAAAATTAGATTGTATTAATGGAGCCTATATTTGCCCTGCTGTAGCAGTTATTAAGTTGCCAAAAGATATTGAAAACACCGCTAGGAAATTCTTTTGGTTTAGAACATATGAAGATCATTTCTATCAAGTTCTACGCCTTGTTCCTTCAAATGTTCGTTTATATTTCGAATCCTCTAATGTTATTGCTAATCCAGATTCAATTTTTCGTTTGTTTGAGATTGATACAATAGAAAAGGTAGAAAAATTTGAACTAAATTTTATAAAAACTGGAATTGCGCTTTTAACCCTTTATACACGATCGGCAATAATAGAGGGAAACGATATTAAAGGCATATATTACCAAGATGTTTGGTTGGATAAAGATTGTGTGGTAGCACCGGATGGAAAGATTCATTTTGCAGACATTGAAGGATTTATTTGGAAAAAGGTGTCTATGGATGAGTATGAGAAGACTCAGAAAAAAGAGTGGGACAAATTAGTATATGAATTTCTTTATGCTTTAGTTCAAATAGACTCTTATCGGCATTTATTACAAGAACGTCAAATTCATTGGCCAAGACAAAGAGAAGAGCTAGCATTAGTTATTTATGAAGCTTTAAATAAAGATTTTTTTACTACTGTAGAAAATAAAAATGAAAATTTAACAATAATAGTAGGGGGCAAGGATTTACCCTCGGTTGAAATTCCAATATTAGAGAAGGTGGATCAAATATGAGATGTGAAAGAGCTCTAGAAATATTAAACTCTATAAAAGAAAAAAAGGATATAATAACTTCCTATGAAGAGATTTCTGAATTAATTGAAAATCATTTGATCTTAGAATTCAAATCAAATATTCCTAAACTTACAAAAGATAACGACCTAAAAAGTTTAAAAAGAACATATGTGAAGATCTCTAATGATATAAGGCAAGCTTATCAAAATTTAGTATCATTAGAGGGTGATTATGATCATGTATCAACGATATTCCGATTTTTTGCTCATTTTAAAATTGGAAAGGGAGCAAGATTAAAAAATGAAATATCTGATTTGCATCAATTTATAGAAAGAAAGGAAATAGATTTAAAAAAGTTGAAGGAGGACTTGTTAAAGCTTAATATCGAGATTGAATCTTATGAAAGAGCAATAAGAGTGAACGGTGTGAGAGTTTTCCTTACGCCTATAGGTGAAACGATGATAGATGAAATAAAAGCTCGGAGGAGATTCTATTCTCGGGAATTAAAAGACTTGATAATTGTACTGAAAAATTTAGATAATATATTTACAATGCTCATCAATAATATTGGAAATTTAATGAGAACCAGTAATTTTTCCCCATTATGGGCTTTATACATTCTTAACACAGATATGATAAATATGCTTAGTGTTATGAATAATATCACTCTAAAGGAATTTAATTATAACGACGCACAGAAAAGGATGATGAAATTATCATTTTATCTTATGAATCATCCAGAAATTATTCCTCCAAGGAGTAATAGAGATGCAAAGATTACTGAAAGTGAATTTAACTATAAGTATCCTAAAAATGAACATAAAAGAATGCTTCATGAAATGCTCAATAACGCTAATATATCAACTCATAAAATAAGAACAGTTATCTCGTTATTGGGTAAATTATTTACAGTATGGGGTTCAAAAAATGAAGAAAATCAAAATTTTATTATGCAATATTATAATAATTTGGGAATTTTCATAGATTTTCAAAGAGATTTGCCGATGATTGGCAAAAATACAATTCTTTATCAACATTTAAAGCAAGATATTGATGAAGAAATGATTTTTGTATTGTTAATTCTAGCATTTTCAACTAATTTAGACGCTTATAATTATTTTCATGAAATTATTGAAGACATACCTGAAGGTACTAAGTTCTTTTCGGCTCTTTCCTCATTATTCCCTTGGGACTCTGAAGAGACTTGGAGAGTGTTACTAAGGGCACAATCAAACATCTTAAAAGCCCAAAGTGCAAAATTCATTCCAGAATTAATGGAATATGCCATTTTAATGTGTTCAAATCCCAATGTATTAATGATTGAAGATAATCTCTCTAATGAGCAATTGGATAAATGGAAATATTTAATAATTCCTACTATTCATCTTAGTTTCTACTCTTTCTTTGAAAAGGATTTAGAAACTTACATAAGGAGAAGACCCTTGGCGTATATTATAGCACCAAGGTATTATCATCATTCTATGCTTCACTATCATGCTATAGGTTAGAAATATAGAAGAATAAAATTTTTATAGATTAAGTTCAATACTATAGGAAGATTTCCATAAAAAATTAATAATATTTTTAATTATATTACAGAGTGATAATACTATGAGTGAAATAAAATCTTTGACCATCAATGTTAAAGAGTTAAGTTTTAAAAATGAACAACATGTTCTTGATTTAATTAGATTCTTATCTGAGGCATTACCCCAAATTACATTAGAACGAAATGGAAATAATGTCAATGTAGAAATGCCGAATAAATTGTCTAAAAGAGCAATAAAACTCAGAATTAAAAAGTTTCTTTATAAAAACGGCTTGCACAATGATTTCAGACCAATTTCATATAAGACTTCTGATTCTGATGGATATACTGTGAAAGAAAAGAAAATTGTTGAACTAGCTTATTATTAAATCTTTTCCTCCTCCAATATAGTTATATAATCTAAAAAATATATTTAGATGTGGCTTTGGAAGAAAAAAATTATAGAATATCTATTGAATCCTTAGATGATTTATTAAGATGTTTGAGTTTAGCTAGCCTTTTAGAGGTTGTAGGCTGGCCTAAACCTGGAAATGTGCATCGCACACAAAATTTTAGAAACACTAGATTTGAACACTTTATAGCTGGAATTGTTGCCATTCAACCGGTTTTTAGAGTTCTATGTGAGAGAAATTTTCCTAAATCTTTTGAGAATGAAGATGATTATAAAACAATTAAATTAGGAGAATTTTTTAAGACGGCAGTTGAAGAAATGATAAGATGGCAAGATGGAGGCAATGTTTTATTAGGACATATATTAATATTAGCCCCACTAGCAGTAGCAACCATAATTTGTATGAAAAAACATCAGAATACTATTAGTGATTTGAAAAGCTTCCTTAACAAAATAATTGAAAACTCATCTGTTAATGATACGATAAATCTATATCAAGCAATTAGATTATGTAATCCAGGAGGTTTAGGAAAAATCAAAAAATACGATATAAATAATGAAAAATCTTTTAATGATTTAAAGAAAGACGATATAAATCTTAAAAAAATATTTAAATTTTCAGAAGAATATGATTTGATAAGTTTAGAATATTCAACTGGATATAATTTAATTTTAGATGAAGGGTTACCTTATTTTGTAAAAACTTACAATCAATTTAAGAATATAAATATCGCAACAGTAAACACGTACCTTAAGCTTTTATCTTTAAATCCAGATACTTTAGTTATTAGAAAATCTGGACTTGAATCAGCTTTATATATCTCAAAAGCAGCATCAAATATTTTAGAATATGGGGGAATATCATCTGAAAAAGGTTTAAAATCAACAATGGAATTAGATAATGAACTTCAAATAAAAGATGGCAAATTGAATCCGGGAACGACAGCCGATCTTATTTCTGGAGTAATATTTTGTGCTTTACTATTTGGACTAAGATTTTAAATTAAAAAAAATTATTTGATAGGAATACTTTAATATTTCTAAGGAAACTAAATTTATTACATCACTTGAGGTTTTGTAGCATATGGAATTCTGCGATGAATGTGGAGGTATGATGTTACCCTCAACTTCAAATGGAAAGAAAGTATTCAAGTGTAAGTGTGGAGCAACAAAACCATTTATAGAAGATAAATCTGAAGCGTATAAACTTACTACTAAAATAGAACATTCCGTTAGGAATGAAGTAACGAATTTAAATGATGTTATAGAATGGAAAGAAAAAAATTTGAGAAGTACGATAAAAAATTTCAAATGTCCTAAATGTGGATATGATAAAGCACATTTAGAAACAAGACAAACACGTAGAGCTGATGAGGGGATGACGCATTTTATTACCTGTTTGAAGTGTGGGAAGATGAAAAAAATTGGTAGTTAATTCACACAAGTAATTTTCTTATTATATCGTTCTCTTCAATTTTTTCTAAAAAATTAAGTTTGATAACTTTATATTTACTTTTTAAGCCAGAAATAATTTGAATTTGATTTGTTGAAACGTTTAATCTCCACTTTAATAAATTGACTAATTCTATATTTGCCTTATTTTGTATTGGTTTTGATTTTAGAGAAATCCTCAAAAAATTCTCATTTTGAACAATTTTTTGACTTTTACAATTAGGTTTTACTTTCACATTTATGATATAATTAGTCTCTGAACGTTTTTCTATATATTTCATATAAAAAACAGATTATATTGATATATTAAATAAATTCATCTATTCTACTTTTTAAAAGATTAAAAGATGGTCTTGACAGTCTAATACCTCCAGCTAATTTATGCCCTCCACCTACGCCTCCAAATTCTCTCTTTATATTTGTGATAATTTTATTTATTCCATTTGTCTGATGATTTTCTAAATATTTTCTTGAACATCGAACACTTAATTTAATTGTACCCGAATTTTTCTCAAGGCCCCCTAAAAATAAGATTTTATCTGGATTAAATAATTCATTTACAGCACTAAAACTAGCTGTATCAGACCAGTTGCTGGGTGGTATTTTTCCTTTTACCTCTATAAAAATTGCCTTTTCAGTTTCAAATTGAGGTATTTCATTTGAAAGTGTTCTTAGATTATTAGCAAGGTTTTCAATATATTCAGAATATAAACTTTTAGCATAACGAGTTACAGATTTTAACTGAATTATAGAAATTGCCGCGCTAATATTCTTAAAACATAAAATATTTAATAAAAGTGCATGTTCAAAAGCAAACATTAATAACCCTGATTTATGAGGTAATAAAGCATAATGTCCAAATGTATTAATGTCAATTTCATTTTGAATCAATTTAATCTCTGATTCATTTAAATCAACTAATCTTTTTCTTGGATCAATTTGAAGTGTATTTAAGAATGAATTGATTTTCTGATCTGATTCTCCTCCAAAAGGTTTAAGGAATGGTAAAATACTATATTTTAGACCATTCTTTATAGATTCATGCATATTCCCAAATATTACCATACCTTCTTTATCTATAATGAGTTCTTCATCTACTAAACTCTCATACACCTCCCTGTTAAATGATTGTAATTTATCCATCGGTTTTAATGAATCTCCAGCAATACCGATAACTGTTAGCCATCCTTGTTTTATTATAGATGAATTTATCTGTTTTGCAAACATATAAGTTAAAGTAGCTCCAGCAATATGCTCAAGACCATCATATCCATAAATAGTTGGGTTTATAAAAAATAGATTTTCAGGTAATTTCTCAAAATTTATATCATCTTCGACCTCATGGTGATCGAGAATAAAGAAAATTTCTTTTCTATTCTTTATTATTGGGATTAATTCTTTTAAATTAGAGCCCACATCAGTAAATATAAAAGCATTTTTCTCAGTTTGTCTACTCGATAAAATGCCTTTTAGATAATTTTCCCAAGAAATCGATCTATTGTAAATAAAGTAATCGGAGTTTATATGTATTTTATATAATAAATTCTGGATTATATGGAGGCAACTTATTCCATCAGCATCGTTATGTGAAATGATTATAACATGTGTAAAGGAATGATCAATAAACTCCTCTACAGCTCGATTGAAATCTTCAAGAAATTTAGTCTTGTCTGGTTGAGGGGCCATTTATACCATTATTTTAAAAATAATTAGAAATTCAACATTAAAATCCAATAAATTGATTATTCGAAATGATATATTTTAATATTCTTATCTTATTTTGAAAACTAATAAATTCCAAATAAATTCTAGAATTATAAATATTCCGATTTAATTTTGATTTGTGAAGCAAAATAGATAAGCCATAAATTCTATAGAAAAATTATTTAATTTATTTTAATTTTCTGTTCTAAATATAAGATAATATATAAGATGCTTATTAAAGATCGGAATCGTAAAAGCAACTATAAAACGGGTTATTTAATTATTTTAGTTATAGCTTTATTCTTAATTCCGATAATATTTGGAAATACTAAGTTTAATTCTAGCTCATTAAGTTATGAAGCTTCACCTATTCCAAATCAAATCTCTAAGGATGATTATACACCGATCCTGTCTGAAGAGAAGTATTCTCTTGGAAATATCACAGTAAATGGCGTGGACCTTAGTAGGTTAAAATTAGGGTTCTTTCTTGAAAATGATAGTTATCCACTCCTTAAGGAAGATTATGACTCGGGAGCTTATTCTATCTCGCGGACTGATTTCAAATTTATTGAAACAATAGAACCGGCAATACAGGATAATTTAGATGAAAATATCATAGACAGAAATATAATTACAGTAAAATTGAACGAAAGCTTATTAGTGGATTATAATAATCCACAGGCAGGATATTTAATTTATTTTCCTCGTTTAGAACCAAGTAGATTATATGAATTTTATGTAGATAATGGTACTAATATTATTAAACTGGATGAAACAGATTTTACTTATGATAGTGATAACTTTATAGTCTTTTATTATAAGAATTATTTTAAAAAAGGTCCTATTTTTAATTTTCAAATGTATCTTATATGGGAATATGATTTAACTATCCAATCATGGGACATAATTCAATATCCTAATCAAGACTTATTGATTAATGATGTAGAACAAAACTTTACCGTACAATTTCAATACAATTTTATGCTGTTAGGAAAAAAATACGGTCAAACTATACAACAAAATAATGTACCAGCTGATGATATAGATGTAGCATTGACAATGAATTTACCTGATAAGAATAAACTTGAGGAACATAGTCTGATGTTAAATGATATCGTAGTTAGCATTGGTACTCATTTAAATCCAGATAATTCCGTTGATATTTTATTAGCAGATCACTTTTTGGCTAATAACAGTATCGCTTTATTAAATTTTACCTCTCAATTCACTATAAAATTCAATAATTCAGTAAACAAGAGCTGGGCGATCGATAGACTTGTCTCTTTAAGAAATGTACGTGAAAGAATCTATTTCCCATCCTTGATTGCCGGACCTGAGCATATCTATGTCACAGATTTAAAATTATATGAATACACTATTATTATTGATCAAGTCAAAAGTACTTCTTCCCAATTTGATAGAGATGTCCAATATTTTTATTTAAATACCTCAATTACAGGAAGAGAGGGAATTGAAATCAATTTGCCTTATTTAATTCCCGGAGAAACATGTCCTTTTATCATTAAATATGAATCAGACCAAACTTTAAGAGTAGTTATTACAGACAGTATTAAAATGCCTTTAGTTGGCGCAAATGTAAAGCTTTTCTATTATGGTGTTCAATACGGAACATATATGTCCAATTATAGTGTTCAGCCTTTAAATCCAGGAAACAGTAATGAAAATGGGGCAATTACTTTAAAGGATGTTCCTTATGGAAATTACACAATTAGGGTTTATTATAACGGAATTTTCATAAAGGAATCAATGGTTAATCCAGAAAATTATATTAATTATATTCATACAGATTATCCTCACTTTCCCCTATGGTTATTGTTATTTGGTCTTATAAATGTAGTTATAGTATTCTTTGGTATAATTCTCTATATAAAAAATAAGAAAAGATAAAAAAATTGATTGTAATCTTCTGTGACAGCATAGACGATTTTCTCACTTATTTAGATAGAAGAATTATGAATGAGATATTCTATGAAATAAAAGAAATGAAAAACCATGATAATTTATCTACAAATATAATTGCTGAGATAATACTTCACTTTCTCGCCAAGGTTTCCGATACATTGATATTATACGAAACTAAACAAAGTTTAATTAAATCAAATAACCCAAATAACGAAAAAGAGGTAATTCAAGCTATAGAAAAGGTTTTTCAAGGTGTAGATCAGTCATTATCTCTAATAAGAGGGAAAATACGTGAAGTTTTTATTTCCTATTCCTCATAAACCAAAAATAGAGATTATTTTAATTCTTATTTTTAATTGTTATTTACAGTTTCTCCATACCCTATTAATCGATAACGCCTGTTTATAATTCTTGAAATTGCATAAACAAAGTTTTCTGGAGGGCATATAGGTGGATTTAATTTCAAAATAACACTATTTTTCAATAATTTTATAACTGTTCCACCTGTCTTTTCTGTTCCTACAACTAATAACAATTTTTCATTATGTTTAATAGAATGTACCCTCAACATTTGTTCAACTCCAATTACTCTATCCAAAAGAGTTACTTTTAACTCTATTTCATCTAATACATCTGGTAGAGTATCTGGTTTTCCGACTAAATGGCCAATCAAGTGATCACCTTTAGTCAAAGCAGGATCTAGTCTTGTTCCTAAACCTATAAGCCCACCTGGCTTAGCATTATCCAGTAAGTTGTTTCCTTGGCTAATACTTACAACTGTAGATTTTAATGGAGTATATTTATCCTTAACCCTTAGACCTGGCCGAATTTCAATTTGGTCACCAACATTTATTTTCCCCTTTAAAACAGAACCACCGATTACACCACCCTGCAAACTATTGATATCTTTTCCTGGACGGTTTATATCAAAAGATCGTGCTATTAAAAATTGGAAATCTCCATCGGTAAGTTCAGGAGAAGGAATAATATCTTGAAATGCTTTTAAAACTAAATTTATATTTGCTCCAAATACTGCAGAAATTGGAATAATGGGGGCTTTTTCAGCAATAGTCCCTTTTATAAATTTTTTTATTTCTTGATAATTCTTTATTACCTGCTCTCGCGAAACTGCATCAATTTTATTTTGTACGATAATTATCTTTTCTATACCAGCAATATGCAATGCTTCTAAATGTTCTCTTGTTTGTGGTTGGGGACATTTTTCATCAGCAGCAATTAATAAACATGCCCCGTCCATCAACGATGCTCCACTTAACATTGTAGCCATTAAAATTTCATGACCAGGTGCATCAACAAATGATATATTCCGTTTAAATTCTAACTTTCCCTTACATTGAGGGCACAAAAATCGAGGTTCTCCTTTTTCTCTTACCTTTTCAGCTAAATAAGATGTTGTATACTCATCACATTTCGAACAATATAGAATAGATGCATTTGAGTATCCCAATTTTATTGAGATTCCTCTTTCTTGTTCTTCTGAATGTCTGTCTGTCCAATCACCTGTCAGAGCCTTTACCAGTGTTGTTTTCCCATGATCGACATGCCCTACAAGTCCAATATTGCATTCCGCTTGTTGCTTTACTAATTCTTTAATATTAGAAAGCTTATCTTTAGATGTTGGAGTGATTTTAGGTTCACCTTTAAATTTAGATTCTGGTTTAGATTCTGGTTGTTCTTGAGGTTTAACTTCTTGTAGTAATTCTTTGGCGCTCTCAATGTACTTTTTTGCAGTAGCTTCTCCAAGACCTTTAATTTTTAGATTTATTAAGTCATCTAATTTAACATTGGCTAATTTTTCAATGGAATCTATTCCTGCAGCTTTCATCTTTTCTGCAGTTGTTTTACCAATCCCTCCAATATCCGTTAAATCAATTGACATGATAGTGAAATTTTAAGGTCTTATAATAGCAGTATATAATTTTCTAAGAAGTATTAAGTAAATATTTTTTATTAAATTATTCAATATATAGGAGTTTAAAAAAAAAAGGCTATAAAATCTATCATTGGGTTTTAATTGTTTTGATCCCACCTGATTTTTTATCAGACTCTATATAAGATACTCGTAAGAAACTGTCCATATAAAATGTTGACAATTTATTGCAGAATTTACATAAAATATATACAGGAGCGGGATAGTGGCTAGGGTTAATATCTCCCTTTTCAATTTTAAATACAATTTTCTCATTACAATGTGGACAAAAATTAAATTTAAGTGGCATAATAATTATGAAACTTTTTTTTATAACAATTAGATTCTTATTTTTAAATCGTTATATCCTATTATATATATTGTTAATAAATCAATACCTTGATATTTAATGGTTAGGCTACCCCCTAAAAAATTTATCTACTTGTTAATATTTGTCATGGTTTTTTCTTCTGTTATACCGATATTTTTAGCAACTAATTTAGATGAGACATCAGAAAATTATTCCTCAGAAAATTTAAGACTCTCTAATGGTGAATTAGATGTTGATTTGTCTATTTTGCCTGATATTGATTATTCTTCATTAAATGAGCTCTGGTATAATCCAAAAATCGAGATGTTAATTATTACACCTGATAATCAAAGTTTTATTGATGCTGTCACCCCCTTAATGGAATGGAAAAATGAGAAAGGTGTTAAAACAATTATTTTAAGTAATTTTTCTTTATATCCTGGAATTGATGATGCAGAGAAAATTCGAAATATGATTAAATGGTATTATAATAGGGAAAATATAAGATGGGTTCTATTAGCCGGAGATACTGAAAATACTCAAGGTGATTTAATTCCGATTAGAAAAGTGTACAATCCAGACGTTATAAGATGGGGAGATGGGAGAACTGAAACAATTGGTGGTGAGTTGTATAAACCAACAGATTATTATTATGCAGATCTTAATGGGACTTGGAATAATGATGGCGATGGAAATTGGGGGGAAAGTCCAACTAACCCAGATAATCCAAATAATCCAGATAATGCTTATGGATTAGATGAAATCTCTTGGGATCCAGAAGTCTACGTAGGAAGATTTCCCGCAAATGACGCCACTGAACTTGAAATTATGGTAGATAAAACATTAAAATATGAAAAAAACCCAAATATAGGAGATTGGATGAATGGTATGCTATTAGCGGGAGGAATATCTGATTATCCTAGTAGTTCAGATCCTGATGGAGAATATGAAAGCCGCCTTACGAGTTATATAATTGATAATTATGCTAAATACGAACTGAATTATACTCATTTAGTAGAAGGAAATAATCTTACACTAGCTAATCTTAATAGTTATTTTGATAATGGATTTTCTACCGTTTTAATGGCGGGTCATGGAATTCCAACAGCGTATTACAGAAATCCCAGTACAGTGGCATACCGTTCATCGGAAGCAAGCAGTAGCTCGAATGATTATATGCCTTCTTTAGTGTATTTGGATGCTTGTTCAACGTCAAGTTATGATTATAGTGATGATAGTATCGGAGAAACTTTAATAAAAAAAAATGATGGTGGTGCAATTGGTGTTATTGGAGCTTTAAGAGTTACCTGGTATTTTGAAGATGATAATGATCTTGAGATGCTAAATCGCGGAAACGCAAAATTATTCTGGAAAGAATTCTTTGTTAATAAGAAATTTCAACAGGGTAGGGCATTATATGATTCAAAAGTTGCATATATGAATAGTGACTATTATACAAATAGATTTGGATCAACAGAATTAGATTTTGAACGCAAAAATATTTTGACATACTGTCTTTTAGGTGATCCTGAGCTTGACATCTATACAAATAAGCCTAAAGTTGCATTAAATCCATTTAATGAATCTATATATGAAGGTCAATTAGTTTCAACGATAATTAAAGATATCACAGGTGAAGTTGTGCCTTATGCTAGAGTCCATATAAGGGCTTCTGATGGAAAATATTATACTGCATATGCGGATATCAACGGGTTGGTGAAATTTCGTGTTCCCGCTCAAGCATATCAATTATATAACGTGACAATTACGGGACATAATTTAAAACCCTCCTATTTCAATTTTACTACACTTCCAGATAGCGATACACCTCAGTTAAAAGGAGTAGTTCATAACCCTAATAATCTTAAAACGTCAGTTATAACTAATTTCAATATCGATACTTATGATAATAAGTCGGGGATTGAATGTGTATATATATATTTATCAAAAAATAATTTTACTGATTATAGTTGTTATGGATCATCAAATAAGCTTAAAGAAAACAAAGAATTATTTTCTATTGACTCTGACAAATTAACACCTGGTAGATACGCTTATTTTATTATATTACGGGATTATGCTAATAATACGATTGTATTCCAAGATAATTCATTTACTCTATTAATCTCAATCCCATTAATGAATTATGTATCAATAATTTTTATGATCGCTATTGTGGGAGTCATTGGTCTTTCTGGTTTTGTTATATATAATGGGTTGAGAAAAAGCTCTCGTATAATTAAAGAAAACAATGATTTGAGATTTTAACAAATTTATTCCTCCTTTTTAGATTTATCTTTCTTTAAATCTAATAAGTAAATTACAGAACTAATAGTCCCAAATATACCTTGGATGATTAATGCTAATGCGATTAAGAAAACTGCAATAAAATCATTAAAAACAAATAAAAATATAAGTATGAATGTTCCTGCTAAGGTAAATTTTAAAAATGATGATATTTCACTAAATAAAATTTTCCATGTTTTAGATTTTCTTAATCTATCTTGAAGTTCTTTATGGTATGCTTC
>JBHLLJ010000031.1:0-26379 GCA_048885705.1 Candidatus Hermodarchaeota archaeon
AATATCATTATCTACCGGGATATATTCTAAAAGGAAAGCTAACCGTACACCTTTTGATATCAAATCATCGATATTTACAGAATCCATCCAAAATTTGACATTTTTTCGATTTATTGTAACTGAAATTCCACTTATAACACCCTTGCGATCTAGCTCATTAATTGTGTTAATAGCTTTTTCATAAACTCCCGATCCCCTTCTTTTATCAGTTAAGTCTTGATCACCTTCAATACTTACCATAATTACCGTATTTCTTAAATGTTTAAGTTCGTTATAATCTTGATCTTTTAAAATTGTACCATTGGTGAAAATTAAAAATAATCTATCCTTGAACTCTTTACAAATCTTTAACAAATTTGGCATTAAGAAAGGTTCACCACCTGCTATTATAAATGCAAACACGCCTAATTCTCTAGCTTCGCTTATTATTTTAATCCATTGCTCTAAATCCAAAGTTTTTCTAGTTGTTTGGTTACATAGCGTACCTGTTGCAGCAGCATAACACCCTGCACATTTAAGATTACAATTTGATGTTATACTTAGTATTAGAAAGGGAGGCACTTTAAATCCTTCAAATAACGCCTCCCCTCTTACCTTGCGCGATTTTCTGTACGCTTTAGCTAGTCTCATCATTGCATACATACTTTTAGGATGTTTCCAAATCCAAGGCATAAAGATTTTTGCCATCGATAGATCCACTCGTTTTAAAGTATGGTTTACATATCTACTATTTTTTTCATCCATGTTTACACATTTTTTTTTATGTTCTGACACTTATTTTATTTAAAATCTTTCTATGATTTGTAAGAAAATGTGCTTAACTTATAATTTCAGTAGTCCAATTTTTACCAATAATCAAAAATTCAGAGTAACAATACATAAATGTCCAATTATTTTTAACATTCTACTTTTAAGGATAATTTATGGAGTATTTTATAATAATTTACTAATTCAAAATCATTCAATTCAAAGAAAATATAAACTTATACTTACCAAAACTGAAAAAGTATAAACCCGAACAATAATAAAATATACTTAACATGAATATCAAAATAAAGTACGGTATATTCACACTTGGCATAATTTTATTCCAGTCAGCCTTGAAACTAATAGGTGTTTTAATTACTGGAAGTCTTAGTTTTTTGTCTGAAACAGCTGATACTTTAACAGATATTCTTTTTGTATCAATAACATTATATTCATTATTTTTTAGCCAGAAACCCGCTGACTATGAACATATGTATGGCCATACAAAAATTGATTCTATTTCTGGACTGATTCAAGGTATAATCCTTATGAACATTTATGTTATACTAGTTTTTAACGCAATCCAAACAATTATTTCAGCTAATTTCCAAGTAGTGAACCCAGAAATTGGTTTAATCCTGTTAATCTTGTCTTTCATTGTTAATTTAACTTTTTCAAGAATATTAATTTCAAAGGGTAAAAGACATAAAAGTTTAACTATGGAAATACAAGGTCTTAACTTATTTCAAGATTCTCTGAGAGCTATTATCGTCTTTTTAAGTTTCATTTTTGCATACTTTAATGTTATCTTTCTCGATCCAATACTTAGCATTATCCTTTCGGTTTGGATTATATTTGGTGCAATTTCTTTAGCTAGAAAAGCAATTGAAGAACTTACTGATAGAAATCCAATAAGTTCAATTATAATTGAAGAATTGAGAAAGAAGATATTTGGTTTAGAACATGTAATTGGAGTAAATGATATAAAACTTAGAACAAGTGGTAAAATCTTATTCTTAGAAGTCAATTTATCAGTTGAGGATCATATCTCGATTGTTCACGCAAATGAAATAATAATATCTATAAGGAGTTTAAGTAAAAATTTATTTCCGGTATATGAAGTAGAGTGTATTGTAGAAATGAATCCTATGGCTAGCGAAAAGTCAATAGGTGAAGGATTAATAAATTTAATTTTTTCTATGAGATCTGAATATCCTAAGATCATTAATTTTAAAGATTTAAATATCTTTAGCATTGAAAATAAATATTTTATTTCATTAGTCGTATTAGTTGATGAAAACCTTTCCCTTTCGGAGGCTCATCAGTTATGCTCTTATTTTGAAGATGAGATAAAAAAACAAGCTCCATATATTTCAAGAGTAATTACTCATATAGAAGGTCAACCATATAGTAGAGAAACTATTCCAGGGCAGATAAAATGCGCTGATGTTGGACCAGAAATGATACAACAAATAAGTGAGTCTATTGAAAGAGTTCTTAGGAGACACCCCCAAGTTAGAGGTTATCATAGATTGGAATTTTGGGCAACATTAGATTATTGCATCTTAGAAGCACACGTATTTTTTGATGGTTCACTAAACATATCGAAAATACATAAATATATCTCTGAATTAGAAATCAACATTAGAGAAGAATTAGGGATAGATAATTTAGATACAATTTTTCTACATTCTGAACCAATTGAAGAACAAAATGAGGGTACAATTTTTTAGTTAATGCCTTGAATTAAAAGGGAAACTTATATTTATCTAACTTTAGTTCTTTTTGTATTATTTTGATATCATTTTGTAAGCTTTTATTGATTGGAATACCAGTATTTCTTCTTTCTAACTCATTATAATACTCTTTTTCTCCGGCTGTATAAATTCTTTCTTTTCCTGGTGCTTTTTTAGAACTTCTTAATTCTCGCATTATATTTCCCGATATTTCTTTAAATCTTTCCAATGGTATGAAATTTTGAATATTAATAACTAAAAAGAAATGCCCAACTTTCAGTCTTTTTTGTCCGTTTTCAACTATTCCAGCAGTATCTTTAAGATAAACTCCATCTTGTAATGCAGAAGATAAAATCTCAACAAATGTAGCATAACCATAACCTTTATGACCTGAAGTATCCTCACCTTTACCTCCTAATGGTAATAATGCTGCAGAACGATTAACTAATTTATTCAATACAACATTAGGATCGGTTTTGGAATTACCGTTAGAAGAAATAATCAATCCATCAGGAAGTGGTTTATGTAATCGGTTATATACCTCGACTTTACCTCGTTGAATAATAGATGTAGCACAATCGATTAGAAATGGAAAATCCTCATCAGTTGGAGCCCCATACGTTAAAGGATTAGTACCTAACATCGGTTCAATACCAAAAGTAGGTGGAACTGCTGGTCTAGTATTTGTAGTTACAAAACCTATCATACCCTCCTTTATTGCCATTGATGAATAATAACCTGCAATACCAAAATGAGTAGAATTTCTTACTGCTACTGCTCCAACACCATACTTTTTCGCTTTTTCAATTGCTAATCTCATTGCTAAATATGCGATCACATGCCCCATTCCACAACCTCCATCTAGAACTGCTGTAGTTTTGTCATCTCTAATGATTTTGATTTTAGTTTTTGGATTATATATTCCCTCTTTAATTCGATCATAGTACATCTTCAATCTTTGAACACCATGAGAATCTATGCCTTTTAAATCAGAAGAAATAAGAACTTTGGCGATAATTTCTGCATGACCTTCTGGAACTTCTAATTTAATGAAAACATCTCTTATAAAGTCTCTGAGCACATCTACTTCTAAATAAACAATATCATTCATTGTTGTTGAGTCAGTTTCATTTAAAGCTTTTTCTACCATGTCTTCAAAACGCCACAAAAATGTAATAGGAATTAATTAGGAACCTTTCTATTTAATTAAAATCCTATTTATTCGAAGGTGAAAGTTCGTGATTTAATCATGTTATAAGATTCCAAATCTTTTGAAAATTTGAGGTTTAACAGATTTCAAAATATAGACGAATTCAAAGCAATAGGAAAATGTCTAAAAAGTATAAGTCCAACTTTAAATCTTTTAGTAATTTCATATTATTGAAAATGTATGCGTAAATATTTTCTTCACTAAAATATTTAAAACAAGCATTTTTACCTTTTACTTCCTTTAAAATATTCACAATTGCAGAAACAATTGATTTTAAATGTTTAATAACTAAATCTTTATCACTTTTGATTAAATTTATGTCTATTAGATTGAACCAAGATTCCTTATCAAATGCAATATTTTTAAGTTCCGGTGTATTCTTAAAGTCCGTTTGGTTCATGAAATTATTATACATTTCCTCTATTCTATTAAGAATGGAAGTTTTAGACTTAGTATACATTTTTTTGTCAATTACTTTTCTGAGCATTATCAATATTTTTTGAAATATACCTAAAATGTCAAAAAAGTCTGCAGTTTTTGCTAGATTTTCTACTTCTTCCCATTGATCATGGTAATCTTCAATTTCATTAAGAAATGGTAAAAAAATATTAATATCTCCATCCCAATTGTACCCTCTTTTTTCCCAAACAGATTCAAAATGTTTTATAAAAGCGTTTTTTATAACATTGAGTCTAGCTAGAATAAACTCTGTATTTGTATGCTTTGTATCAGCAGCAACAAAAAGCAATTTATGATTTTCTTCTAATATATAAACCCATCTCAAACCCCCCATTTCTATGGAGTCCAGTGATTCTTGAAATTCAATCATAGAAAAATGGTGAAATGCTGTTAAAAATCCAGAAACAATATCCTCATCAGCATCTGTTTTCAAAAATGATTTATATAATAATTTAGTTCCTGATTCAGAATCTAATACCCATATATTCATAATTTCAAAAAAAAATGGGGTTCTTTAAGAGAAAATAAATATTTTACTCTTTTAAATTATTTCCAATATGATTTAAAGATTTTCTATGAGTTGTTCAATTCCATTTAATTTACTTAGAAGCCAAGATTTGTATTGAGAAATTCTTGTTAACTGTGGCTTTGGAATTCCATCTGTAGATTTATTATAGAATAACGAAGAATATTCAAAGAAAAAATTAGTATCAAGAGAATAAGAAATTTGAAGTGCTTCGATCTTTACCCTTATCATAGAATTTCATCGTCATGTAAGTATTGAAAAAATATTTATACCGAAAGCACTTATTGACTCTAGGAGTAAATTAAACTAATCAATGTGAAAAGTAAATTCAATAAAGATCATCTATAAGATGAAATTTTCTACCCAACTGGATAAATTGCAGAAAAAGATTGAAAAGGAAAAAGAGCATAAAGAAAATCCAAATGATGATAGATCAGGAGGGTATCTCTTCATAGATCCTAAAAAAAAGAAACCAAATGAGTATGGCATAAAAGAAAAATTAGATTTTTTAAAGCACTTATCAAGTATGATAAATGAGGGGGCTACTGGTTTTGAACTAGCTTATGAAGTTGAAAAAAATCAAGAATTTAAACGTTTAATTTATGATGGTATATTATTTTATAATACATTTTTAAATATTGGTAATAAGAAGTTTATAGATATTCCAGATAAAATCATTAAAAACTATAAATCATTTAAGACTGTGGAGGATACTGAGAAATATATATTTATAATATGGTTAAATGATGCTATCTCCTCACTTCAAGAGGAATTTCATCGAACAGAGGATTATAAAAAATTTATTGAAGCAAAAATGGCTGAGGAGAGGAATGAAGCTAAGAAAAAACTGAGAGAACAGATGGTTCACTGTAAAAATTGTGGCGCAAAGATTCGAGATAACGAACAAGAATTCTGTGAAGAATGTGGGGAAAACTTGATGAAACAAATCTCTTGAAACTTTTTTTTATTCTTGCGGTTCTATATTAATATCTTGCCCACAATTTGAACAAAACCGTTGAGTGTCTCGGAAAATTTCTTTCCCACAATTAGGGCAAAAACCAAAAGCTTGGGAACGGAGTTGCTGAGTTAATGGAGGTGTGTATTCTAAATTATAAGGAGTGTAATCCTCTTCATAAGGTTTTACTAATCGCACATCAGGACTTGGTTTTTTACGTTTGGCATTAACGATCATAATTACAATAGTTATCCCTAGAGTAGCAATAACTATAATTATTATAATAATATTAATATCTAATCCACTAGGAGGCGTTACAGGAGGAGTATCCGCGGCTAACCATGTAATTATCTGATCAAATTTATCTTGATTTAATCGGGTACCAAAATTCGCATCAACTCCAAATTCGTATTCATAAGCATTCACTGTTAAGATGTAATAGCTACCATTAATTTCAACCCATACAGGTCCACCACTCTGACCTCCAGCTGTATCCATCCAATACCAATGATTGTAGTTGGTAGCCCTATCACCTACATCTGAATCATAATACATATAAAGTCCACTATCTAAATCATATGGATACCCAGCAGTATGCAGTGTTCCAGTATAGACTGGGTCTGATTGATCAGCAGTCATAGTTCCCATCCATCCAGTATTGTTACCAATTGTACGATCAAGTGTAAGTACCGCCCAATCATGCTCAGGCATTTCAAATTGAATCCATTGTGAATATGTACGAAAATTGGTAGCTAATGCTTGACCAAAAGGTCTATAAGTTCCTCTCATACCTGGAATAACTATTATTTCACTTGCCCATCCTCCATGATCGTGTATATATACGCAATGCCCACAAGTAAGAACATGATAAGCATCTATCATCGTACCAGAACCAACCCATTGAGTATTATCTTCTGCGGTAATATATAATTTACAGATCGTACTCCATGGATAAGATGAAGTGGAAGTTATTTTAATTCGATCATCAGGAGGAAAAGGGTAAGAAATTTGAAGATTACTGATTTCATCCATTTTATTGTAGTCAGTCTCACCTAAAAATGGTGGGATAATCGTCTGAAAAGATTGATCTTCAGACGTATTATTAAAGTATTCAATCTGTTCTCTACATGTAAGAACATCATAATTAATAGTAACATTAATGTCTTCTAAAGTATAACTTGGGCTTAAGTTATCATCTGACGAGGATTTGGCAGATATAATTGGATTTAATACGTAAATGGAAGAATTGATAAAAAAAAATAAGATTATGCCAAGAATTAAGTTCTGTCTTTGCATCAAATAATAACCCATTTACTATTTACATTAATATATTAGATTATACTAATAAATTTTGACTTATGAATTGTTAAAGAATTTTGAGGATTGATTTTTGTGTAAAATTAAGCTCTTTTTAATTTGAGAAAAAAAGGAATTTAGCAATTAATTACCACCCTTTTATCATGTAGTATAATTGGAAAAGTGCCTTTAAGAATCTAATCTTCATGCTTCACTTTATAGGCCTAATTTTTAGGCGAATGCTAGATCTAATATTTATATTTAAACAAAAAAATTGAATGTTTGAAAAAAATAATATAATTACAAATTATTCCTCAGTATCTTCAAGATCTTTTTTGATTAATTTAGAAAACCTTTTTTGAGTTTGTTCCTCTTTAAACTCTTCCTTAAATGATTCTGTCAGACTATTTAAATCTTGATCTGAGAGGATATTATCTTCATCAATCTCGCTGTCTATGAATTCTTTAAAAAATTCAAAACCACAATAAATGCATTCGACAAGATCTCCATAATCGATAAATTCGTTTGAATGGCAATTAGGACAACGAAATTCTGAAGGCATTTTTGGATTAAAAATCATAAACAGATTTGTCGTAACTAAAAGTATGAAGACAATTAATATAAAACTATCATCATAAATGCGAAAAATCAAGATTATGGGGAATTTAATGGGAATAGTTATGTCACCATCTGTTTTATGGCTTAAGTAATCCCTATCTTTTTAAATAAAAATAAAATTGTGTTATATCTGCTTTTTCCTTTATAAATACTCAGATTTGTAGGAATCTTTACACGAAGTACACATTGGGTAAGAAATGTAATAATAGGAGTAACTCTATTATGGATTGGGTGCTGGTGCACGGAAGTTGTATTAAGTTTATTTAAAGAAAAAATTTAATTCAATTATTTGGAAAAAAAAGGTGATAAAAGTGAAATTATTTCATAAGTTTTTTATCACTATTCTTTTATTAAAAAGTACCCTATCCCTCCTTGGGCTGATGTTACATTGAGAACTTTAAAACCAGTAGATTCTATATGCTGTTCAATATATTGTAGCGCCTCTTGAAAAAAGTTTTTCTTATCGATTTTAAGTTCCTTAGTTTCCATAGAGCTATGATGGAGTAATTGTCCCGTCATTCTAGATAAAAAAATAATTTCAGTTTTCAATTTAATCACATCCTTTTCAAATTATTTTTATCTAAAAAGAAAGTTAATCAGACATTTAAAGTCTATTCCGCTTACAAAAAAGTATAAAAAATAGGAATTACTCTTCTAAGAGAATTTTTAGACCTTGAATAAGTTCTTTAGGTTCATCTTAATATTAAGTTCAATCAAATTCTCTAAATCTCTTTAATTTTTGGCTTTAAGGAATTTTATTTTAATAATTCTTGAATTTTATTAATTTCTTGTGTTGAAAAAATATCCTTTTTCAAATAATTTCTCATAACAAATTTATTTAAATCATTTAAATTGGTATTATTATATTTCTTGGCAACATGATAAATTTGAGCTCTCAACAAATAAGATAAAAAATCTAAATACGTATTATCTATGTTCTTTTTATTTCTCCTTAATAAATTATTAATCTGGGTGTCAGGTATGTCAGCATGAGTGATTTTATTTCTAAATCGGTTGAACGCCATCAAGTTCTTTTCGAGCTGTTTAGGAAACTTAAATCTTTTTATCCTTGGAGGCGTATCCTTCACTCCATCTCTGCCAAATATACTTTCATATAACACATCAAATTGGGCGATAAATCGCGATACAAACCTATACCTATCTGTTGCTCCATAAATTTCCACCAAATCTGGAATTTTGAATTTTTTCATATTCGACATGATTTCATGCTTGACGGGTTCTGGAATAGGGACTGAATGTGCTTCTGAAAATCTGACATTTTCTTGTATTAATTTAAGTAAGTCTGAAAGTTCATGTAATAAAGATAGACGTGATTGAGAAGTTAATTCATCATTACTCATTCGCTCTATAACATTTATTCGCTCAGAAATCCATTTCTTATATTGACCCCATTTAATTTTAGGTGAGAGTGTTACTGGATCTGGTATTAATCCCTCTTTTTTCTTGACTCTTGGAATAGCATTCTCATGTATGAAAGATTCAGATTTAGATATACAAGGTTCTAACCCTAATTTCTTAGCGATTATTTCAAAATCAATTTGATCTGTCTCAGTTAATTGATAATTTGAGATCTTCATCTCCTGCCATTCTTCCACAAACTCTTTCTGGATTCCCTCTTTCCAATGATGATTCCGCAGGTAATTATAGAGCTTCTGAGGGTTGTATAACTCATCAAGCTCTAAATGGGAGGGATTGACTCTTTTGCTGCGATACTCATGAAGTAGTTGAATGAATTCTTTCCCAAGTGCTCGATTGGTGGAGATTAGTACTTCATACTCATCTGAAAAATCCTTTGACTCTTTTCGGGGTTTAAATTTGATAGCTGAAATATCTGGAATGTTAATATCATAATATTTGCTGGTGAATTCTATGATTGAAGGCCAATATTTTTTTTCATATTCACTAAGAATATCAGGAAGAGTTTCTAAATTGCCGGATTGATTTAATTCTTTGAAAATACGAGTTGTAGCAATCTTAATTTTTTGAATATTTTCTTGTAAGATATCCTCATCTTGAGAGCTATTAATAAGAAACTGTTCAAACTCTAATTCATTTGAGTCCACATCATAATTCAAGAACTGGTTGTTTTTCTTGTTATAGAAGATAAACTGATTTCCATTCGCTAAATTACCAATACTTTCATTGGAGTTAATGATACAGCGAATCCCATCCAACTCCATTAACTCTTTTACTTTCTCCCTATCTACATTGTATATAAAATAAAGTGTAGGGTTCTGAGAGTAGGAGTTTGTACTTTCAAATTCCAGAATTTCTTTTAGGTTATGTAATGCGGTGGATTCCAAATCAACCACATTATAGCCAACAGTAAAGACTTCTAACCCATGAAGGTGTTTTAAATCAACATAAGGAAAAATTACTAAGTTCTTCTGCTGGAAAAATAGGATGTTGAAAAATTCCGGTTTTATAAAATCTGAACCCGTATCCATAATATCACCTAACCTAGATTTAATAAAATTTTATAAAAAAATGGAATTATTCTTATTCTTCTCTAAAATAATTGAAAATAACCTGAAGGATTAAATCAGTAAACGATTGTATCACATTCTTCCCATTAAGAGCTTCAGCGGGGTATACTACTAACGTTCCATCGGGATATGCTTCTTGAAGTGGAAGCCCTAAATGTAATTTGAAATCTTGAATCGAGATGGCATTTTTTATATCTCTTTTATTTAACTGAATGAGATAGGGAATCTTCTTTGATTTGGAAAAACTGACCAGCTCTCGGAAACTGCGTTTATTCTGCTCAATTTTTTCAGGATCTGAATCACCAATAAACATAATGCCATCAGCACCATCCAATACATATTCACGGGTAGAAAGAAACCGTTCTTGCCCAGTACACGTCACTACATGGCAAATGATATTAAATTTGACGTCATGTAAAGAAAACTTGAACAGAAGATATAAAGAATCTTCCCATAAGGTTCTTCCTTCTGTGGTTTCTATGGAATACCCCCGAGTGAGCTTCAATAAGTCAAACTTTTCACGTAGCCGATAGAAATTTGTGGTTTTTCCACTCTCACCTGGACCCCAATATACGATCTTAAACTGGATCATATTTTGCGAATCATTGAAATCAAAATCCTCACTAACTTCCACCTTGATTTCCTCTACCTTACCGAGATTTCTCTGCTCTATTTCCATTGAATCACCTGTAATTATGAAAATTATGAAATAGTTCCGATCTTATCCTTGAAAATCTGTTTCTTGAGTTCCTTGATGTGTTCTTTGATTTCTTTTTCTGGCATTCTAAGGACGTTTTTCACGTGCTCGTTTCTCTCGATCTCTTCTTTAATTTTTTCAGCAAACTTACTCATCTGAAGGATCATAACTCCCAAATTCACATCATTGTCGGTTAACAATACGATAAGGATGTCTCGCTTTCCTTTCTTCTGAAGTTCAATATTACCGATTGACTTGACAAAAAGTCGCATATCGCTATAGATAATGGTTGCCCGTTCTAAAGATTCCGTTTCGAAAAAATCCTGTCCTTGCCGTGCTACTCCGTATAATGCTGCCCCAATGGAACTTAAGTCCCAATAGTTGAGTCTACGGTCGAATCGGGAGTCAATGGCGATGATTTTCGCATCTTGATCGATTGCTATAAGCCCGTAGATATACCCTTTTCGCGTTAATTTACCGTATTGGTACCTAATATCGTCCAACACTTCAGTTATTTTATTTTCATACAATACTTTTGGTATATGAGTTAATGTCATATTTGTACCTTTAATTTGTAATTGTGTTAGAACAAGATATTGTGAAATATATTTAAAGAAAAAATTAAAATGTTAAAAAATAAAAAAAAAGACAATATATTGAAAATTCTATGTTTTAGAGAGCAGATTAAACAACTTCAAGACTGGATTTCTTGGTAAAATTAAGCTCTTTTTCATTTGAATATGAATTTTTCTTGATCATCACATTGGATATTTTTATCCGATCCCCGTTCGTAATTAGTTTTACACACTCAACCGCTTGCAAACCCCAAATATTTACCTTAATTGAAGATGATTCATCCGATAAGATTAACTTCAGCAGGAATGATTTCTCTTCATTCTTTAATGTCAGTTCCTTAAAGAATTCTATATTGATGGTCCCAGAAATAAACCGTACAAACCCTTCCTTTTTATGAAGGCTCTGAATTGTCCATACCGACTTTTTATCACCCTTATCCTCTTCCTTCTTAGAAAAAGTAGGGGGTTCCGAAGTCTTGGTTTGCATGGGTTCAGTTTCTGCACTCTCAGGGAGCTCTACATTCTCAGGGGCTAAAACAATATTGCCTTGCCTTCCCAAATGAACTTCTATTTTATCATCTCTTCCCTTCTTAGAATATCCTCCAATTATCTGAATTATCTCACCCTTTTTAAACAAGTCATTTTCCATTGTCTCAACATCCTTATCCCACAAAACAATCTTAATACAGTCGGACTTATCACAGATTTGAAAGGAACCAACTCTACCAGGTGTCCCATCCTTCTTAACAAAATCTCGCACTTGGTAAATGGTTTCAATCCTTCCCGTAATCACTATATTTCGCACATTTTCAGCAACCGATGAGATGGGAACGGCAAAATCATTGTAATCAATTAAATCTTCAACTATATGATTGAGCATCTCCTTGGTATCTTTAGAATCAACATCAATCCCATACTCCTTAGCGATGAGATAGAGAATTGCTGGTTTAGTCATGAATCCTTGAAATTCGGTATCCTTTTCTGCAATTGCTTGATTGATATCATCTTCGCTTATTCCTGCGTTCAGTAGGGCTTGATATATCTCTTCTGCTCGTTCTACCATATATAGTTCACAACTCGTTGAATTATTCATAAATATATAGAAAACTTCCCTGCCTATTATTTACATCAAATGGAAAATGAAAAGGCTGTTGTGGAGCTTGATAATCATGTGCATTTAAATCTTGTGTGCAATTCCAATGATAAGTGGTTCGATCATTGGTAAGCACCACTCCAAATTTATTGGAATGGTGAAGGCACACATTAAATCCTCTTCTTCCAAATGAAGTATGTTCATTCATATTTTCATCTTCAAATGAAATATCTTATCACTTTTTTTTGCATATTAAGCATTTAATTTCAGAAGAATTATTATGACGAATCTATATAAAGAAAAAATGAGAAAACGGCATGTTTAAACAAAAATTTTTATACACATATACCCATTTTTACATTAGTAATCCAGCGGAGGAATAAATATGGTTTTATCATTTACCTGAAATGATAATCGGAATTCAGTATGAAAAATATTTACATTTAATACCTTTTAGATTTTTAGCAAATTTTTAGTATAATCTGCTGTTAATCCAATTTTATTACGAGTTCTATGAAAGGCATAGGCAGAACAGCTACACAAAACTCGCAAATTGCTCTGAACAATTTTATCCACCCTTCGAGAGGGGTGTGAATCTAGAAGATCTGTTATAAAAATTACTATGGCTAATTGAGTCATGATCTGTGGCCTAAAAAAAAGCTGGTCTAATTTCAATTCGAGCCTGTGTGCATTTTCTCGTGCCCTCTTATAATCAAATACAGGGGCTAATCGGTAGAGTTTATGCAAATAGATACGGACTTTACGATCTTGGTGCCTTGAGCAAAGAAGCCTTTGATTCTCTTTAAGAAATTTCCTAATTCCGATTAAATCGTCTAAAAACCGAGAAATAAATTTTTGAACCAGCACTTTCGGAATTTGTGTCTCCTTACTTATCAGATTATATTCAGAATTGGTAATAACTCGTACTTTTTCACCATGAGTTACAAAACAAATGTGCCGGAACAAATAATCCAGTATTACAGGACGATATGCTTCCGCATCTTTGAAATATTTCGTATAGTACTCATCTGTATCTTGTACCTTGCTATTTGGCTTTTTTAGAGTCTGAGTCATGATAATTTCAATGATTCAAATTAATCTTATATTATGGATATAGTAAGAGTATTTAAACAAAAAATTAAAGGAAGAAAAGAAGGTGAAGATTTAAATTAAAATTTGGATACGTTATTAAGTCAGGTAAAAATGGCTTGCGCTCGTTGCAAATCAGAGATTCTAAGACGAAAACCGTCTCCAATATCAGAAAATTAACACTATATTAAGTTTGGAATCAAAAATAACAATGAACAGAGGAGAACACTTCTAACCTAGGAATGAGTCACCCTCTCTGTGATTACCATCTTCTTCTGGTTCGATTTTAGTAGCGGAAATGCTTCTAGCAGCGGTAAGGATTCCCAAAGTACATGCGATAGTATCCTCGATAGGTATACAGATCTAATTCTAATTTATCTTCTATTTTTTTTCTTCTATGATTTTGTTTCTTTATTTCCTTTTCTTGCTTTTTTTTTGCTTTTCGAATCTTTTTTTCCATGATGGTTAATCCCTGTACTTTATGATAGAATTACATATATATATTTGTAAAAAACATTAAAGGATGAGAAAAGAAATTGTTTTTCTTTCAATCTTATTCTTTTAGTGGCGGAAAGGATTTTGAATATGGTAATGGCCCATAGCTAATCGGTCGGTTGTTCGATAGGAATCCAGATCTATTTTTAATTCTTTTCTATGTTTTGATTTTTTTTGCTTTAATTTTTCCTTTTCTTGCTTTTTTTCTGCTTTTCGAGTCTTCTTATCCTTTGTTTTCATTTTCTTTAGCATAATGATGTTTAATCGTTACTCTAGGATGAAATTACATATATATATGTTTGCACTAAGCCTTAAAGGATGAAAAAACACTATTTAAACATAATACTACAATTTTGAATACTTAATTGGAAAATCTAAATTTTATAAATTTTTTATTTAAATTTAAACAGGATTTTTAGATTACACTTCTAGAGAAAAAATATTAAGGTTGGAATCAAAAATAACAATGAAATATGACTCTAATCTCCTGCATTTTAGTTAAAGCTAACGTCATGAGTGCTGTAGAATGAATGAAGATATATCAAAAGTTTAAGAAAGTCTATTCTGAAGATGGTGAACTTCTTAACAATAATAAAAATATCATAAAACTAACCCAAGAAGAAGTGGATTATCTTACAGAGTTGATAATAGATCTGATGATTAATGAATACCGTGGAGTTTTAGAATTTCCAGAAGAACTTGAGTCATATAAAATTGAAAGTTTAGCAGCTTTAGAAAATGAAACTCTTAAATTGAGTAACGATATTTTATAAAAATTAGGTAAGCATCTTCTCACCGTAGAAGTTTTGAAAAGAGGACGGTAAAAAATTTTAGCACGACTTATAATATTTGATCCAATGTCGTCTGGACTCTCTGTGGAGTTCCTTTTTTCGCAACAAAGAAATCTCTACATTTTTCATAGTCTTTATTAAACTTCTCAAGATTGTTCACTACCCTTTCCTTATCTAAATGATGTTCCTCACACATTAGGGATAGAACCTTCTCTTTATTAGGTGAATTCCAAATGAAATTATCAGAGTGAGTAATAGTCTCTGGTACTAATATTACTTTTCTCACTTTTTTAATAATTTCAGGAGTTAATCCTCTAAAATCGTAATTATTCTTCTCGAAAGATATTACAGATTCTAATCCTTTATATTTCCTAATAAATGCAAGGGCTTTTTTTGGACCAATACCATGAATCCCTGGAAAATAATCAGTCCCAATAAGGATCGCAATATCAATGAGCTGAAAAATAGAAATACCTAAGTTACCTAAATTTTTTTTTAAATCAATCATTACAGGTTGGATTTTTTGATATTGCCATCTCCCTTGCACTTTCCGACGTAGAGATTTGGAAAGGTTCTGAACCACATATGGGCATCCAAAGAGTAGTGAATCGAAGTCTTGTGAATTGGAATAATTAACAATACTATTCTTTACTAAATAGGCACATTGAGATTCTGCTGATGCAGGGGACTCTATGTAGGGAACTCCAAATGCTCCAAGAAGCTGCTTTGATTCGTTTATGATATTCTGCCACATATACTCCTTGCTGGAAGCAATCTGCCTTGCCAAATCTTTATTACCATTTCTGATTGCGGTTTCATACCAATTCTGAGTGAAAATAAAGTCCTTGAGCTGATCTTTGGTAATAATTTTCTTGAGTTCTGAGACTTTTCCATCAAAACAGAATACAGGAAAGATTTTCTTGGAATAATAATGGTTGATTCGGTATAAAATGCCATAGAGATGGGATATTGGTCGCTGTGTTCGGTCGAGGATGAGCTCTGCATGAGTGCCATTTGGATTTTTCCGAGCAAATTTAAACAAACTCATGATGATATTTGGAGCATCGACTGCGATGATTTTTCCGGTTAATTCATGGTACTCAACATTTTTTCGAACAATTATTTCTTGTAGTTTAACTCCCATATAGAAGATAACTAAATCCTAAGTATTAAAAGAAAAAAATTAATTTGGAAATGGGACGTAAAAATTAAAAAAAAAAAGTGATAATAGAATAAATTACCATCCTTTTATCATATGGTATAAGAGGAAAAGTGCCTTTAAGAGCTTAAACTTCATACTTCACCTTTAATATTTAGCTTTTCTGTGAAGTATAGATTTAACAGGTATATTTAAATAAAAAAAGAAAAGAAGAAGTTAATATAAAAAGCTAATTACTCAAGAGTATCTTGTTGATCTTTTTCAATACTCTCTCTGAATTTTTTTCTGGTTTTTTCATCCTTTAACTCATCCTGAAATGATTCTGCTATACTGTCTAACTCATCAGCTGAAAGAAGGTTTTCCTCATCGATCTCGCTGTTTAAAAACTCCTTGAAAAGCTCTAACCCGCAATGTCTACATTCAATAGTCTCCCCATAGTCGATAAACTCCTTCGATTTACACTCTGGACATTGATAGTTCTCAGGTATAGAATGGATAAAGATCACGATTAATAAGTTAGTAAATAACAATATAAATTCCACTAATATAAAACTGCAGGTAATATATTTTAAGTTACCATAGATAAGGCCAATCATAAGAATAGTATATTCACCATAAAGTACTGCTGAATCTATAGACAAACTCACTCTTTTTAAATAAAAATGCCGCAAGAAAGGAACTGGTTTTTTCTTTATAAATAATCGTTCTAAGTGTTTAGTAAATAATTAAATTTGAAAGGTGAGAAAAATAGCAAGAAAATTGAACTACAATACTCAATATATTTTAGAACCAAAACATCAAACTTCCCGGTGGATTATGGGAGTATTTTTAGCTGTCTTAATCTTTATCTTCGTATTTTTCCCGTTTTTTGGGCTAAATTGGAGATATGAGATTGGTGGAGTATTTTCGATTATGATTGATGCCTTAGGGGGTTTCTGCCTAACAGTCGGAGGACTTTTTCTGTTAGTAGGATTTGTAGGGATCTTTACTCGAAGTCCACGCTGGATACGAAATGTAATCGTAGGAGTAACTTTGTTGTGGATAGGGTGCTGGTGTACCGGAGCAGTGCTAAATCTTATGGGGATTCCGATTGGTGATGCGACTTCTTCAGGAGGAAGTGGATGGCATTTTTATTAATCGAATTTCTATTCAGAGAAATAAGATCCAATAATTAAATCATAATTTAATAGATTCTAAAATACTTAATCCCTGTATTGATACCGCAAATTGTTAAAAGAATTATCGATGCTACGATAACGGGGATCATTTTATGTCGCTGAAATTGACCTAAGCTAAGCCACCCTAGTATCCCGATAATCAAACCCAACATTCCAATAATCGAACCAAGAGCCATTAAGAATTCTACTGCTTCAGCAACCCCATCAAAATAATCAAATATCATAGTAATTATCATTATTATATTTCTATATAAACAAAAAATTCAGCCTTACCTTTTTTTCCTTTAAATAAATAGAATTCACCTATATTCAAACTATTCTATAAAGTGAATGTTATCATGAGAAAACTAGATGAAATTGGTATTTGCCCCAATTGTGATTGTACCATCTCTATATTCAAAACTCAGAATTATAAGAGGTTTGCGAAGTGTAAAATATGCGGAATGTCATATGCACTCCCAAAAAGGGGCTCAATCAGCAATTCAGCTTTAACATGCCCTCGAAATGGATTCCCTCTCCTCATCATTGATAGAAAGAGTCAACCTGCATACTTTTGGACCGACCAACCATGCTTTAGCTGTGTTCAATATGATAAATGTGAACGAGTAAAAGAATTAATAACAGAATTCAAAGAATTAAAGGTGTATGGCTATTAATAAGATTAAGCGAAGCAAATCGAGGAGGTTAGGAATTTTATGGATATTCATATCACTGATTCTGATCGCCCCATTACTTACCAATTCCTTTCAGAAATCCCATTCATACAAACCTTTTGAAAAAAACCCTATTATGAGTGCTCCCTCAGATGTATTGGTCGATAAGGTATATAATTTTACTGTGGGAAGACCATTTGTATATTTTAATGAAAATCTCTATTTTGAAAGGTTATACAATTTCTATATAACGCTGTGTATTGTTACCCCTCATACGTGTAGTATGAATATAACACTATGGGATCCTGAAGGAGATGAGTATCGTCTATCTCATGAAAAAAATATGACTCAAAATGACTATCGTGAGATTCCCTATGGAGTAGCAATAAGCGGGAATTTCAGCATTTTATTTCGAGCAGATCTTACAGAAAATCTTAATATTCATATCAATATAGAACGTGGTGGGCGCTGTCTATATGACAAAATCCAATCTGAAGAACTTTCTTATATTATCTTTATTGATGTGCTTAAATTCTACGATGGAACAGATTTTTCACATCAAGTAACGCTGAAAACTGATATGAACTATCGGTTCTATTTTGGCAGAGTGTCCGCAATCTCAGAAGAGTTAAGCGAATATACTGCATTGACTCATAGTATCACGGATGAGAGTCAAGGAATTCTGTTTGGAATATATCAAAATGATACTGTTGCTTCCCCTAAAGATGTCAGCAGTTATCAATTTGGAACTGCGATAAATGGTGAATATAGGCTTAACCTTACCATTTTCTGCGATGTAAAGGCTGTAAACATTGCCTATGCTATTGTAGAAAAGCAAAGGATTGCCGACGAAACCGATCCGAATGATGATGATCCTCCAGATCCTCCTGACGATCCTCACAATGGCACCATTGGAATAGAAGCGTTCATTCCTATCGAGTGGACCATAGGCATGATAGCGCTTGCAGGGAGTGGTGTGATCATTCCCATAATTGTTATTCAATACCGAAGAAAGAAAAATCCCTCAGGAATGTAATTTTATTTTTCTTCTGTATTTTCTTTAATTAAAATAATAAAAATATTAAATATCATAATCAAAATCAAGATAAATATCTGCTGGAATAACGTAATGCTTCTCATTATGAAACTCTATAACTTTTATCTCTGATAGTAGAGTTATAAGGATTTTTCTAACATTTTTATAATTTTTTTAATATTTTGATCGATAGTTGTTAAAAGTTGGATAATTTTTTTCCCATCATCATTAGTTATAGATAATATCGGAGTTTTTTTTACATACTTTGGCTCTTTCTTCATCTTTGATGATAATGGTATTGGCTCTGAAAAAGCCTTCCCTTCTTTTTCTATATTTCTTACATAATGCATATCTTCTAAGACTTCCGAAACTGGCATTGATTTTAATCCGAAGGCATCTAAAAATTCCTGAGGTTCATCTCCTTGATCAACTGAAATTATTCGACAATTTTCTGTTAATTCTTCCCGAAGTTTGATAGCTACTTGAGAACTTATAAATCTTTTCTGTACAGGGGCAGCAGACCCTTTCCATATAAAAATTCTTTTTAAATCTCTTCTAACGATAATTAGAACTTGCTTTGAATGTAAAACCGATTGAAGTGTCTGAGGAGTAATATTTTTCAGTAATATCTTTTCTCCAGTATCTGCTAGTTCATAAACTAGAAAATCTGGTAATTTTTGGATTTCCATTTTAATTGAGGAATATGCAAAAAAAGTATATAAGCTTTACTTCTCAAGAGCAGAAAATCCTTTCCATGTAAAAATTCTTTTTAAATCTCTTCAGCTTCTTAAATTATCTTGTATCTAGTTTTTTTTAAAGTATTGCGAAGTCTTCATTCCAAACTTTCTGAAACCACAACAATCTCAGAAATTGGGATATAATAACGACATTCAGAATATTCAATTTTATCTCTTATTTGTACATTATCCTCTGTAATAGACTCTAATATCCCAGAAAACCAACTTCTCTCAACTACATCTCTCACGTAAACCGATATTTTCTTGTCCTTTAACTTTTCTAAAAGTGTTTTTATAACTATGATTACCACCTATTCAGATTTTAATTTAATAAATAAACATAACTTCATTAGATCTGATTCATGCTTTTCTAATTAATCTAGTTTTTTTGAATACGTCGCATTTATTTTGAGAGAAATAATAGATAAACATGATAGTGTTGGGAGGGAGTAGTGTGATCATTATAATTTCCTCATTATTACACCTTATGTAAATAGCATTATATTAAAAAAGAAAAAAAATAAAGGATTTAAGTATTCATTAACGCTTTTGCATTTATCTGCCAAGCACTAATAGTCTTTGCTGAAGCTCCCGATATACTAGCGGAGAGTGCTTGCGGGTCTGCTGCTAATAGGTCAGAAATAGTGAGAATTCCGTGAGCTTTTAGGTTCTCAAAGGCACCCTTACCGATCCCTTTCACTTTTAGCAGAGAAATATCTTCTTCCTCTTCAGAACTTTCACTCTCTCCTTTAGTTTCACTTTCTTCATAGAGGGTCTCAATTTCAAAATCAAGACCAGGAGAACTCGGAATATCGACTTGATCAGTATCGGCAACTCCGACACCCGTGATATAGAATTCAGCTTCTTCTGGTGGAAGATCAGGAGCGTCCACTATGACTGCTCTGCGTTGAAGTGAATTATTAGATGAAAATCCCTTCGTTTTAAACATTACTCTGAAATGACATCCATGAGCTACGATATTTCCTCCAATTGCGTCATCAGCTGAGAACATCCCCATCATACGTACCGCGACTTGGTTGGTGAGAAGAACAGCAGAGTTGTAAGTTTCTGCGATCCGTGATAACCCATGGATCATATTATTAAGAACTGCTTGTCGAGGCGCCAAATGACCAATACCCACATATTCAGCACGGAGTAATGCCATAAGACTATCTACAATAATCAACCGCACAGCACGAGTCTTGCACAGATTCTCAGCTTTTTGGATCATTTGAGCTTGATGATCCGAGGAATAAATCCTGGCGTGATAAATTTTTGAAAGGACATTTTTAGGATTTAGTTCAAATCGTTTGGCAATACGCTTTATCTTTTCTTTCGAGAAGGTATTTTCGGTATCAATATAGGCAACCGCACCATTGACTCCCCCTCGCTTCTCTGGTAGTTGGACAGTAACAGAGAGTGTATGTGCTAATGCTGTCTTTCCGGATTTAAATGGGCCATAGACTTCGGTAAGCTTGCCTGTTTGAAAACCACCTCCTAATATTCTATTTAATTCGACAGAGCCGGTGGTAATATATTCCACATGATCATCAATCTTGGCAGCAGGAGTAAAGTCAGTCATCCCTAATGCGTTCCGTGCATTCCATATGAGCTTTTTTGCAGTCTTATCACCTAAACCGTCTATTGAAGCAACGGTGGAATGCGGGCTCATGGCGAGTGCTTCTGCTGTGCTAATCCCGTTTTCTTGAAGCAGCTTAATTTGGCGTGAATTAATTCCTTTTACTAGGTCTAAATCTCCCATTCTTTCTTGTGATCAACTCCTTTTTGAGATAATTTAGGTTACAACTATCTTCTATTCAATCTATATAAAGAAAAAAGAGAAGAAAAAAAGATGAAAGAAGGGAAAATCCCATCAAAAATCCCAGTGAAAGCAGTTGCGAAAAAAATTTGAAGAAAAAATAAAATCCTTTCCTCTTTTTTTCTATGAATCTATTATATATTGAGGTTATTTAAATGAAAAAAAAAAAAAGAAAAAGTCAGAATAAGGGTTAAAAAGGAATAATAAGACTTTATATGTCACTGTACTTATTTCTGAATTTAGATATAATATGTGAATAATAAGTGCTATGATTATAGAAATTATTATGGGGAGACTGATAAATGTTGTATTTTTTCGTGATCTTTGGGTGGTAATTATATTTTCACCCTAAATTTTCTTTAAGGTTTGGTTAAATTTCCTAATTAAGTTATTTAAAAATTATGATCTGATTTATTCTCCAATTCTTGAGTTTTATTAGTTTGATTTTTATCTTTATTCCATTTTCGCAAGAAATCAAAATATTCTTTATCTTTTTGTACCATTTCTTTTGTTAGGTGTAAAGGAAGCGCACCAATTTTAAGTATTCTATATAACGCATAAAATAAAAATATGAAACTCCCTATTTCGAAAAGTCCAAAGCAATATCTCCAAAAATGAATCAGTTGTATTTCCAACGTATAGAGAGATATAAGTGAACTTACTTGGAAATATATAACCTCACTTTTAATTGTATTTTCAACATTGAAACTCGCATTTACAAATCCTTTATAAGTAAGATTGTCATTTCCACCGAGAGATATATCATTAGGTCCTTCAGAAAAACTTAAAACGGTAGGATTCCAATTAATTGTTTGTACTGAGATCTTTACTTCATTTACAAAAACATCATAATTAATGCTATTTAATCCCACGTGTGTTACGTCTCCCTTTGAAAATAAATTAATATAAAAATTTCGAGTAAAAACATCAGGAGCAAAATAAAGATCATTCCATCCAATGCTTAAAGAAGAATCTACATTTACTCCTCCAGATCCATTAGGATAGTCAATCTGGTAATTTTTAGTAATATGATAATCCCTTATTTTAATAATCAAGTCAGTATTAAATGAAATTACTATTAATGTCAAAATTAAAGAGACAATTACAATCAGAGCAATAAGTGGGAATATTTTTCTCTTTCTTGATCTACGAGCTTTAATGGCAATTCACATTATAATGAATTTCAGATTTAATATAATATAAAAACCTAACTATTTAAAAGTTATCGAGCGAGGAGATGACAAATTCACCAGAAAACAATATTCTGTGATTACATAAATGATATGAAAATGTCCTACAATTCCTTTCTAACATGAAATACTCATATTATCAAGTATTTAAAAAAGAAAAAAAGAAAAAAATAAAAAGTTAGTCTGCTAATATTCTTAAGCTCTGGATTAATTGATGAGGGGTGATTCCGTGTAAAAGCGCTTGGTGCATCAACCTAATATCAACATGGTTCATATCTTTAGGCTGGCTTTTCATTTTCATGCCTGTAATTAAATCATACAAAGAAAATTGATCATCTTTAATCTTCCCAAAATACCCGCCATACGCTTTAAATAATTGTGCCATGAACTCAAGGTCTTTAGGAGAATTTTTTTTGTAGCACTGTTCACACACGACTCCGAAATCTACTCCCTCTCGATAAATACTCGCTCCTTGTCTAATTTCTTCTCTGCAAATCCCACATCGTGCTTGAGTATGACTAGATGAGCGTGGGGGTTTAATTTGAATTGAATTGGTTTCCATGAAGTATCTATAAACTATATATATTTAAAGGAAAATGGGGCAAAAAAAAACGATCAAGTATTATTGATAGTAAAAGGCAATTTAGTAAAAGTTGAGAAAATTATTGAACAAAAAGTTGAATGATCAAAGCTTACAAGCTTCTTTAATCTTTTAATCTTCAAATTATAAGCATTCCTCCATTCCCTAGAATATATTGGAAGTTCCATACGCTTTCTTCATAACTAAGAAGCAAACTCTTCTTATCATCATTATAGTTATTGCTCAATTCTATATCTATTGTCTTTATCCTATCATATAATTTGTAGAAGAATGGCCTATTGCACTCATCCTTAGGACTAAAGGTTACTTCATGAATCAGAATCAAGACAATGTCATAATGTTTACAAAATAAAATCAAAGGCATTAATACCACTTCATAAAAGCCATCTAGCAAAGATGAAAGATCTTTAGGATTATTGTATTGAATTAGCTTATACCTTAGGTGATGCGATATGTTATCAATTACAATATATTTTAACAAGGGAGGCACGTTAAATTCAGGATGAATTATTTTCTGGAACAGTGAAATCTGTTGTTCATATGTGTTGATTGGACTATTGTGAGGTATGACAAAAATATTATTTTGGATATATTCTAATTTACTTTTCTGGTCTTGAAATATCTGTCTTAAGCGGGTTAAAGAAAATGGCTCACTAGCTTGAACCCAAATGCATGAATCTTCATAAGGAGCTTCATATGTAAGAAAGGAGCCAGCTAATTGAAGGGCAAGGGTTGTTTTACCTGTCCCCGATTCACCTGATATAGAGATGATATTGTGATGAGAAAGGAGCTTTCGCATACCGGAGATAAAATCAACTTGCGTTTGCATGTTAATCATCCAATAGGTCAAGAACTTCTTGCTTCACTCTCTCGATTTCTTTCTTTTTTTCCCGAGTATTCTCCTCATCTGCTCGATTATCAATGTCTTGAGTTGGGCTATTGAGTAGCTGCTGGATCATCATAAGGGTGATTAGATCATCCATTCGATTATCTTGCTGGGTAGCTTTCCCACTAAAAAAACCGAAGATTCCACTTTTTCCTCCTGCTTTCCGAGACTTGAAAAAAAGATATACTCCTACAAATAATACTATAATAACAATCGCATATACAGGATTCTGTTGATAAAATACAAAAAATCCGATAATTAAGGCAATATAACAATATCCTTTCATATTTTTTCCTCCTTTTTTTAATTTTCCCTCCATGGTTTTGTGGGCTTATAACGCCTTCTGGCAAATCTTCTGGAGCTCACTTTCTGTGGTTTTTTAAAATTATAAGTATCGATTCGAATGACCAGTCTTCGTAATCCAATGAAGGTGAACTTTAATAAAAGATAAATTCCTGCGATTGCGAGATAATAAAACACGTCCAAGATAAATATAACTTCTGTAGTAATCACGATGACCCATAACACGATAATCGAGAGAGAGATTAAAAGAACTTGATACCAAGAATGGCTAGGATCTTCTTTAAATGAATACCATACAGCTTTAAGATCACCACCCGAAGGAGCTGCAGTTAATAATAATGATATTAATGCAAAAACGGCAATTGTTTTAATTAAAGGATCGTAAAAGGGAGTAAATATTACTCCAAACCATAAGTAAAATATTACCCATGTACTCAAGTATAAGGGGGCAAATGAAACCACAATTGCTTGTAAGAAACTTGAACAATCTTTTTCTCGCACTACTCCATGTGGGTTTCGTCTATTTATCCTATCTCGCCAATACACATTAATATCTTTAGGAATTCTTCCAACCGCAAGGGACATTCCATAATGAGCAACCTCGTGGAAATATACACCGATAAAAAATAATCTCAAGGCAATATCTTTGATGATACCTGCTCTTTCACTCAATAGAAAATAACTTAATAGAAGAGAAATGATATAAACTCCAAAAAATACTAATGGTTCTTGTAACATATATTAGTTTTATATCAAATGCATTTAAAGAAAAAAAATTAAACAAAAAAAGAATTTAGAACTATTTGAAGAAAGTATATGGAGAGTTATCAGTACATATTTTGGTATATAAATATGTCTTTCCTCTTGAAAACATTAAAAATTATGCGCAATATTTTTGTTTAAATAATTTTGATCATAATAATATCTAGACCTGAACTGCATTCTAAGAAAAATGGCAGTTCAGAAGGTAAGTCCCTCATTCTTAAGGTTTTACGTTAAAATGATAGGGTTCCGTAGAACCTTACCTTATCTATCTTTTAGATTTGCCTATGCAAATTCCTCATTCTTTTCTGAAAGGGTTTTCCAAAGATCTCGGGCTATTCAGGGCAAACTATAGCCTTCACGGAAAATTTCTAGGTGTGCTTGGACAAAAGTGTCTATGAGGAAAACGAAAAATCGAAGAAAAAATTTGACATAATTGTAAGAGTAAGAACCGAATTTGAGGACTAAAGCCTTTCTTCTCATGATCCAACTTTGTGAGGAAAAGATTTATAAAGCAAACTCTTACCTTATATTCTTTAGTTTTAAACTCCTTGTTTTTGAAAAAAATAAGGAAAAAAAATTATAAAATAGTGATCAAAGCAATGGCAACTTATAGAGCAAGTCCAAATAGTTCCATATCCCTTGACTACTCACATTTAGAATGCGATATGTGTGGTTCAGCAGATATCATTGATACTTCAGGAGGATATGTGTGTCGAGAATGTGGAATAGTTCTCGAAATTCAAAAATTGCAGTATTATAGACCTTATAATGAAGAAAGGATACAATATGCGAAAGGAGCAGGGAAAACTCAGATTGGAACGAATCGTGAAAGGTTGGTCTCACCAATTTCTGAGAAGTTAAATAGACTAAATAGACATAATTCAATAATCCCTAATGAACAAGCGGTAATAGAGAAAGCTGAGGTGGAGATCTCAAGAATATTCAGTGAATTAAATTTAAACGAATACACTTCGCTTAAAGAAATGGTTCTTGATAAATTTAAAGAAGCCCGACCAAAATTAAGAAAAGGTGTAAAATATAGAAATACTGATAAATTAGTTTCCATCATTTCTTATTTCTGTTTAAAACTTCGAAATGTATCTGTGAATGCAATTGAATTAATTAATGCCTCAAAAATTACTAAAAAGGAATTTAATGATTTTTGCTTTCAAATAAGAAGATATTTACCAGAATATTTAGATAGGAATAGACAAAAATACATTTTGAATAGAATTTTTGAAATTACTGAGCATTTTGA
>JBHLLJ010000032.1:0-26187 GCA_048885705.1 Candidatus Hermodarchaeota archaeon
AATATAATTTTCTATGTAAATGATACTGTAGGTAATATAGCATCTAAAACTCTTATAGTTAGAAAAGATATTATTGCTCCAGAAATAAACATCGAAGAGCCAAATCCATTTAGTTTGTTTGGGAAAGTAGCTCCCGCTATTACCGCAGAATTCTTTGATCCGCACTTATCTGACAAATGGTATCAGCTAGACAATGGAACTATAACAACTTTGAATTATACTTGGACGGGAATTATAGCACAAAGTGTTTGGGATCAAGTAGGAAATGGAACTATTCTGATAATCTTATATGCTAATGATTCATTGGGGAACCTTGGAGTTAAATATCTACCACTTCATAAAGATATAATTGCTCCTAAAATAATTATCAATTATCCGAATCCTTATGATGTATTTGGAGACACTGCTCCAGATATCGATATTCTCTTTGATGATAATAATTTACATACTGCATGGTATAAACTAAAAAACGAAACTATTACAACTCTAAATTACACATGGACAGGAACTCTAGAACAAACCGTTTGGGATGAAATAGGAAATGGTACACTAACAATTTCCTTTTACGCAAATGATACAATGAGTAATTTTGGTTTCTCAGAGATTACAGTCATAAAAGATCTAAGTGCCCCAATTATTAGTACTATAGAGCCAGAAAATTATGCAATTTTTAGTTATAAAGCACCAGATTTTAGAATATATATTAGTGGTACTGATATCTATAATTGTTGGTATGTTTTAATCGGTGAACCATATAAACATTTCTTTACAAAAACTGATGGAGTTACCATTATAAGTATAAACCAAACCGCCTGGGATGAATTTGGAAATGGTACAGTGACTATTGAATTCTATGTCAATGATTCCGTTGGTAATATTGGTTTTACCATTATTGAATTAAGAAAGGATATTTATGCTCCAACGGTTACAATAAATCTCCCAATTTATGAAGGTTATTGGAGTGATCCCCCTGTACTCAATATAACTTATTTTGATCTAAATCCAGATAGTCTTTGGTATGAAATTGGGTCATATTATGGTAGCTTGGCGAAAAACATTGAACAAAGCATTGATCCTATAATATGGGACAGCTTGGAGCAAGGTAAACATCAACTTTTTATATTTGCAAATGATACTGCTGGAAATGTTAATGATACTTATGTGTACACTGTTTACAAAGACACATTAGCTCCAATAATCATTATAAATTCACCTTTAGATGAATCAACAAGCAATTCACCTCCAATATTTAATATTACTTGCTTTGATCCAAATTTTGATACTCTTTGGTATAGAAAGGGTATTTCAAACATTGTTTTAGTGAATCAAACTGATCAAACTCTTGATTGGGGAATATGGAATGATCTACCAGAAGGAACATATAATATTTATATTTATGCGAATGATACTTTTGGTCATCTTAATGACATCCATGTATTAACTCTTTATAAAGACACAAAGGCACCTAACATTACAATTAACTTACCTAATAATAATACATATTATAATAATCCACCTACTTTCTTTATAACAGCATCAGATCCAAATATAGATACTCTCTGGTATAAAGTTGGAAATTCTGAGATAGAATTAACTACGAATTTTCAAGATTTTGATACTTTTATATGGAATAGTTTAGATCAAGGCAAATTTCAAGTTGAACTTTTTGCTAATGATACTTTTGGGCATATAAATTCAGAATTTTCATTGACATTATATAAAGATACCTTAGCACCAAAAGTTGTAATTAATTCTCCTTTAAACCAATCCTTTTGGAATAGTAGACCAATTTTAAATATATCTGCTATTGATCCAAATTTGGAAAGTATTTATATTTTTGTTGGTGAAACATATTCATTTTTAACTAATAATACAGAGACTTTTCTTCCACTCTTTATGTGGCAAAATTTAGAAGAAGGAGAATTTAAACTTCATGTTTTTGCTAGAGATTCCTTTGATCAGATAAATGATTCTTTTACTTTAACCTTATTTAAAGATACTACACCCCCAACCATCACTGTGGCTAATCCAATTGCGAATGCTCTATTTGCGAATGATGCTCCAGATTTTAATATCACTGTTAGTAAATTTAATCTTCAAGATATTTGGTATATTTTGCTTGGTAATCCTAAAAAATATATGTTGAGTGAAACTACTGGAACAATAAACCAAATAGCTTGGGAAAGTTTTGGAGATGGTTTAGTCACCATTAGATTTTATGCAAATGATACTACGGGCAACATCAAAACAGAGGATGTTATTGTCAGAAAGGATATAACTGCACCTAAAATAAAGATAAATCAGCCAATTAATGGACAAGTTTTCGACTTACCCCCAACCATAAACGTATCGATTTCTGATGATAACCTGGATAAAATCTGGTATAGAATAGGAACAATGTCTTCAAGTCTTAGCAACAATATTGAAAAAGAATTAGATAATTTTATTTGGGAGGCTATAGCGCAAGGTGTATTCTACTTATATATTTCTGCAAATGATTCAATTGGCAACATTAATGATTCCTATTATTTGACTTTATATAAAGATACTTTAATTCCTAATATCATTATTAATTCACCTTATCAAAACCAAGAAGTTGGAGAACTAGCACCTCAATATAATCTTACAATAATTGAGGATAATTTGGCTTATCGTTGGTATACTTTAGATGGAGGCTTAACAAATATAACATTCACTACTAATTTTGGACAGATCGATCAACAGATTTGGGATGAAATTTGGGAGACGCATAATGATGGTGACCTAATTACAATTAGATTTTATGCTAAAGATACCTTAGATCATCTTGGATATGAAGATGTTGATATAAAACTAAGAAGAACCCATGAGGTGTTTAAAATAAAGAATCCTATAGGAATCACAACTTCTGGAACAATAGGAGGAATTTTAGGAATTATTACAATTGGTGCAAACAAAACTAAAAAATTTAAAAGAATGAATAAAAAACAGAAGAAGAAGATTAACACAATATTATATCTCTCATTGCTTTTATCAGGTTTATTTCTGCTAACTTCTTTATTTTAATCTAAATAGAACGAGATTTGGATTAAAATACTTTTATGGAAATTGATAATTTTAGATCACTTTGATCAGTGAAGATAAAAGTTTTATATTTCATTATCATAAAAGATTATTGTCGAAACCTTGATAAAATTTTGAGCAGATTTCCAATTAACTTTCTTTGAAATGAAATTCTTGAATAAATTGAATCTTCAAAAAAAAAATAGGATTGTTTCTTGTTATATAATTTTAGTTATCTTTTTTTCTTTGTTCTGTAGTTTTAATGCAAATCAGAAGTTTAATTTTAATCCTTTTCCAGATTTTTTAGGAGAGTTAAGAAGCAGTGAAAATTACTCATTACAAGATGGAGATAATTGGTGGAATATTTCTTATCAATTTAGAACACCCATAAGTATAACTAATAGAGATAGATATCCAGTTCCAAAAGGTTATTCAATAAATGTTTCCGTTAATACGATTAATTTAATTTCTACTGGACGATTAAGAGCTGATGGAAATGATCTTCGTATCGTATGGTATAATTCATCTAATGATAGTTGGCTAGAACTTGATCGAATAAATGAGACAAAATTCAACCGCATTGATACTCAAATCTGGTTTAAAACACAATCTTTAATCTATCCCGGTGAAATTGACAGTAGTTATTATATTTACTATGGTTATGAGGATGCCAACAAACCGCCAGCTGATAAAAATAAGATTTATGATTTTTGTGATAATTTTACTCAACCTGATGGACCTGCTGAAGGTTGGACTATTACAAGTGGTTCTTCTTGGACGGTCATAAATAATGAATATAGAGAAAATGAGGGAATAGCTAACAGAAGAACTATACTAAATTCATATACAATGGAAAATATTTCATTTGAAGTTCGCCTTAAAAGTAGTGGTGGGACTGATATTGGTTTGGGGATAATATTTCGGTATTTAGATTACAATAATTTTTATGGAATTGCTCTAGGTGGTTGGGAACATGAAGTTGGATTTGGTAAATGGGTAGATGGAGGTATAAGTCAAGTTGCCGTAACTTCTGATGACGAAAGTGTATTGATTTATGATCGATGGTATGATTTTAAACTAGAAGCTTTAGGTTCTCAATATTTGATTTATTTAGATGGAATATTAAAAATTAATACAACTGATATTGATCATCTTAATACTGGTCAGATTGGATTAATAACTTGGACAACTAGTTCTACATCATTTTTTGATGATATTAAGATTAAATTAATAGTAGCTAAACCACCTATTCTAACTATTGGAATGGAGGAGGCCAAACCAATTATGAATAATTGGTGGAACAAATCTTATAAGTTTCGAATTTCCATTAATATAATCAATAGAGATACCTTACCTCTTCCCAAAGGTTATTCGATTAACTTAACATTAAATACATTTAATTTAATTTCTATAGGACGATTAAGAGCAGATGGGAAGGATCTTCGTGTTGTATGGTATAATTCATCGAATGATAATTGGTTAGAGCTTGATCGAATAAATGAGACAGAATTCAATAGTGTTAATACTCAAATCTGGTTTAAAACACAAATGCCAATTAATCCCATGACTGAGGATTCTAATTATTTCCTTTACTATGGTAATGAGAATGCTAATAATCCTCCTGCTAATAAAAGTAAAATTTATGATTTTTATGATGATTTTACCCAACCTGATGGACCTGCTGAAAATTGGACTATTACGAGTGGTTCTTCTTGGACTGTTATAAATAATGAATATAGAGAAGATGAGGGAATAACTAACAGAAGAACCATATTGAATTCTTACACAGTGGAAAATGCTTCAATAGAAGTTAACCTTAAAAGCAGTGGGGGAACAGATATAGGTTTAGGAATGTTATTTCGTTATTTAAATAACGATAATCTTTATGCTATTGCTTTAGGCGGTTGGCAGCGGGAAGTTGGATTTGGTAAATGGGTAAACGGAAATCTGATACAAATTGCTATTACTTTAACTGGTGAAAATGCATTAATTTATGATAATTGGTATACTCTTAAGGTGGACGTCTTAGGTTCTCAATATTTAATATATTTGGATGGTACTTTAAAAATTAATACAACTGATGCAGATCATCTTAATCCTGGGCAAATTGGGTTCATAACTTATACAGCTAGTTCCACATCCTATTTTGATAATCTAAAGATTAAGTTATTGGTGTCTGAAGCGCCTAGTATAGTTCTTGGCATTGAAGAAGCTCATCCAATTTCAACAGATAATTGGTGGGATATTTCATATATCTATCGAAAACCTATTTATATAATTAATAACTACTCAAGTTCCATTCCAAAAGGATATTCAATAAATTTTTCAATAAATACAATAAAATTAATTTCAATTGGAAAGCTACGAGCTGATGGAAAAGATCTTCGTATCGTATGGTATAATTCATCTAATGATAGTTGGTTAGAACTTGATCGAATAAATGAGACAGATTTTTACTCGAATAATACTCAAATTTGGTTTAAAACCCAAAAATCTATTTATCCTAAAACTATAGATTCTAATTATTTTTTTTATTATGGTTATGAGGATGCTGAGGACCCCCCAATGAATAAAAGTAAAGTCTATGACTATTTTGATGATTTTACTCAACCTGATGGACCTGCTGAAGGTTGGATTAATACAAAGGGGTCATTTTGGACTGTTATAAATGATGAATATCGAGAAAATGAATATATTGTTGATCGAAGAAGTATATTAAACCTATATAACGTAGAAAATGCTTCAATAGAAGTAAATCTTAAGAGTTCAGGAGGAAATTTTGGAGCTGGGGTAATGTTCCGATATATTGATGAAAATAATTTTTATACCGCTGGAATAGGATATTGGGAGTATGAAGTAGCAATTGGTAAGTGGTATAATAACGAACCATCAATTCTTTATAATACAACTGCTGGAGAGAGCGTCCTAATTGATAATCAATGGTATAACTTAAGAATTAAAGTCCTAGGTTCTCGTTATTTAGTATATCTTGATGGAGAGTTGAAAAATATTATAATAGATACCACTCATATTTCTATGGGGAAAATTGGGTTTATGACATGGACGACGAGTGCAGCATCATATTTTGATAATTTAAAGATTAAATTATTAGTTTCGAATCCTCCAGTTTTAACAATTGGAAATGAAGAAACTTATAGACCTCAATTCAACTATATTACGGAATTTTTGGATCCTTTGGAATTGGGTAATACTGAAATTATTACTGTTAACATCACAGATCTTGCTGGTATTCAACAGACATTGATAGAAATAGATGGATTCATTCATCCTATGAGTTATATTGGAATGAATTTATGGCAATATGATTCTTGGATTCCATTAGATATAGGTAATCATATTTATAAAATATATAGTCAAAATGTCAACTTAAAGTGGAGCTCTATTATAGGTTTTATTACAGTTATAGATACTACACCCCCTTCATACTCGAATTTAGTTGAAAGTGCTGATCCGTTAGAATTAGGTGCTACTGAGGTAGTTAGGATAAACGTATATGATCTTTCGGGAGTTAATCAAGTTCTCATTGAAATTGAAGGGGTCAATTATTCGATGACTAATATTGGAGGGGATACATGGCAATATGATGCCTGGACTCCAGTGAGTACAGGAATTCATCAATATACCATCTATATAGAGGATATAAATGACAATTGGAACTCGGTTACTGATTCCATTGAAGTAGTAGACAATGCTCCTCCTTCATATTCAGATTTGGATGAAAGTGCTGATCCATTAGAATTAGGTGCTACTGAGGTAATAAGGATAAACGTATATGATCTTTCGGGAGTTAATCAAGTTCTCATTGAAATTGAAGGGGTCAATTATTCGATGACTAATATTGGAGGGGATACATGGCAATATGATGCCTGGACTCCAGTGAGTACAGGAATTCATCAATATACCATCTATATAGAGGATATAAATGACAATTGGAACTCGGTTACTGATTCCATTGAAGTAGTAGACAATGCTCCTCCTTCATATTCAGATTTGGATGAAAGTGCTGATCCATTAGAATTAGGTGCTACTGAGGTAATAAGGATAAACGTATATGATCTTTCGGGAGTTAATCAAGTTCTCATTGAAATTGAAGGGGTCAATTATTCGATGACTAATATTGGAGGGGATACATGGCAATATGATGCTTGGACTCCAGTGAGTACAGGGACCTATCCTTATACCATCTATATAGAGGATATAAATAACAATTGGAACTCGGTTACTGATTCTATTGAAGTAGTAGACAATGTTCCTCCTTCATATTCAGATTTGGATGAAAGCGCTGATCCATTAGAATTAGGAGCTACTGAGATAATTAGTATTAGTGTATATGATAGTAGTGGAATCAATCAAGTTCTCATTGAAATTGAAGGGGTCAATTATTCGATGACTAATATAGGAGGAGATACATGGCAATATGATGCTTGGACTCCAGTGAGTACAGGGACATATCCTTATACCATTTATATGGAGGATATTGACGGCAATTGGAACTCGGTTACTGATTCTATTGAAGTAGTAGACAATGTTCCTCCTTTATATTCAGATTTGGATGAAAGTGCTGATCCATTAGAATTAGGAGCTACTGAGGTAATAAGGATAAACGTATATGATCTTTCGGGAGTTAATCAAGTTCTCATTGAAATTGAAGGGGTCAATTATTCGATGACTAATATTGGAGGGGATACATGGCAATATGATGCTTGGACTCCAGTGAGTACAGGGACCTATCCTTATAGCATCTATATGGAGGATATGAATAGCAATTGGAACTCATTTATTGATTCAATTGAAGTAATAGATAATTTTCCTCCAGAAATTATGATATATGAACCAAATCCATATGATCAATTTGGGATCACGGCTCCTGAAATAAATATCGAATTTATTGATAATAATCTAGATTCCACATGGTATCAAATGATTGGAATTATTTCTACTGGAAACTATAGTTGGACTGGCATTATAGACCAGAATTTATGGAATCTATTTGACTCTGGACGAGTTACAATTAGATTTTACGCTAATGACTCAATGGGAAATTTAGGTACTGCTTCAATAACAGTTAATAAAGACATAACTGCCCCCGATATTTTGATTATAGAACCTACTCCATATGATTTATTTGGAAAAAAAATACCCTATGTAGATATTGAGGTAGAGGATCAGAACTTAGATACTATTTGGTATAAATTATTTAACAGCACTCAATCGCTTATTGATTATAGTTGGACAGGTTCTATTAAACAATCTATATGGGATGAATTTAATTCAGGTATATTAATAATAAGATTTCACGCTAATGATACATTAGGAAATACCAGATTCTTGGATATTACTATTATAAAAGACATAACTCCTCCAGATCTTATATTCTATAAACCAAATCAGTATGATATGTTTGGAGTAAATCCTCCTATTTTGGATCTTCTTATATACGATGATAATCTGGATGATGTTTGGTATCAATTATCAAATGAATTAATATCTACAAAAAATTATACTTGGTACGGAATTATCTCTGAGGAGGTGTGGGGAGAGATAGGAAATGGTACGGTCAAAATTTCATTTTATGCAAATGATACACTCTCAAATCTTGCAACCAAATCATTATTCATTAGAAAAGATATTATTGCACCGTCCATTTTTATTACTTATCCATCAAACTATTCATTATTTGGTAATTCTCCTCCAAATATCGTTATTAATCTGGATGAGCCGAACTTAGATTATATATGGTATCAAATTAGTAATGGAACTACAACGACAGGAAATTACTCATGGATAAGTACAATAGAACAAATTATATGGGACGAGGTAGGGAATGGAACAATCTCCATATTTTTGTATTCAAATGATACTGTTGGTAATTTTGGTTCTATTGTTTTGACGATAAGAAAAGACATTATTGCACCTAAAATAGTAATAGAAAAACCAGAACCATATAATATATTTGGAGACGCACCACCTATTATTAATGTTGAGTTTTATGATCCTCATTTATCCAATATTTGGTATCAGTTAAGAAACGGGACATTAATCACGATTTATCATGTATGGACGGGAATAATAGAGCAAAGTATTTGGGACCAATTTGGAAATGGGAGTGTTGTAATTATAATTTATGCCAACGATTCCTTGGGGAATCTTGGAATTGGATCCTTAAGAATTCATAAAGATATCATAGCTCCTAAAATACTTATTGAATATCCTTTTCCTTATGACATATTCGGAGAATCTGCTCCAGATCTTAGTATATTCATTGATGATAAGAATTTAAATACAACCTGGTATCAAATGAAAAATGAAAGTTTAATCACTCTGAATTATACATGGACAGGAACATTAGAACAAAATGTCTGGGATGAAATGGGAAATGGTACCGTGAAAATCATTTTTTATGCTAATGATTTAGTCGGTAATCTTGGTTATGCAGAAATTACCATCCTAAAAGATCTTAGCGCTCCAATTATTAGTATTATAGAACCTGAAAATTTTGAAATTTTCGGAATAAATTCACCTGAATTTAGGATTTACATTAGTGGTAGTGATATCCATAATAGTTGGTATATTTTAAGTGAAAATAAGTATTTTTTCACAAAATCTGATGGAATTACTATTATTAGAATAAATCAAACGAAATGGGACGAATTTGGAAATGGAACAGTAATTATAGAATTCTATGTAAATGACTCTGTTGGTAATATTGGACTAGATATCATCAAACTAAGAAAAGATATTTTTGCCCCAAAGGTTAAAGTAAATATCCCACTCTATGAAAGCTACTATAATTATCCTCCGACACTGAGTATCTCGTTTTTTGATCCTAATTATGACGCACTTTGGTATAGAATAGGAAATAGGAATATTGCCTTAATAAATCATACAGAACAAACAATTGATCCTTTAATATGGAATAATTTAGAACAAGGCCAGTTTCAAATTTATATTTTTGCTAATGATACTGCCGGAAATATTAATAATACTTATAGTTACACACTATATAAGGACACAATTGCACCGTTAATCAATGTAAAATTACCAATAAATAATAGCTATAGTAATATTCCCCCAACATTGAATATTACATGTTTTGATCCAAATTTCGATACTCTATGGTACAGAATTGGTAATTCCAATGTTTTACTTAGTAATAATACTATTCAAACCCTTGATTGGGAAATTTGGGATAATTTACCTGATGGATTATATCAATTATTTGTATATGCAAATGATACCTTCGGGCATCTTAATGATCTTTTCATATTAAACTTATACAAAGATACAAGTGCGCCAGAAATTACTATTTATTCTCCAAATAATAGCACATTCCATAATCAACCTCCAATTATACATATTTATGCTGTTGATCCAAATCTGCACACCTTATGGTATGAGATAGGAGACTTTACAGGAGTTTTACAGAATCATATAGGACAAGAATTAGATCAATCAATATGGAAAAATCTGCCACAAGGAAGATTCCAATTATTTATTTATGCTAATGATAGTTTTGGTGATTTAAATAATACTCTTAGCTTAACATTATATAAAGATACATTAGCTCCAAGAGTTTTAATAAATTTACCTAATAATCAAACTTATTGGGATTCGAGACCAAGTATAAATGTAACTGTTTATGATCCTAATCTAGATAAAATATGGTATAAAATAGGAACAGAATATGTATGGCTTGAAAATAATACTGAAACTCTTATATCGGACGATATTTGGTCTAATTTACAGGAAGGAAAATTTGTTGTTGAAATATATGCTAATGATTATTTTGGTCAAATTAATAATACATACAAATTAATTTTATACAAAGATACATTAGCACCAGAGATTACTATTTATTATCCATATTCACCCTACTTTGGTGGCATTAATGCTCCAAACTATGAGTTATCTATAACTGAAGCAAATTTAGATAAAGTATGGTATATTTTAGTAGGTTATTCAGAAATTTTTACACTTTCAGATTTTAGTGGAACGATCGACCAAACAGCCTGGAACGATTTTGGAAATGGAACTGTTATAATCAGATTTTATGCAAATGATACTTTAGGTAAAATTGGAATAAAGGAACTAAATTTTAGGAAGGATGTATACACACCAATAGTTAAAATAAATTTACCAATTAATAAAACAGTTTGGGATTTTTCTCCGATTATAAGTGTGTCTGTTTCTGATCCAAATTTGGATAGTGTATGGTCTAAGATAGGAACAATATGTTCCAATCTTAATAATCATATTGAACAACAAATAAATTATATAATATGGGAGAATTTACCTCAAGGAGAATTCCAGCTTTATATCTATGCTAATGATTCAGCTGGAAATACTAACGATTCCTATTATTTAATATTATATAAAGACACATTGGCTCCAAATATTTTTATAAAGTTACCAGTTAATTACCAAGAAATTGGAGAGACTGCTCCTTATTTTGATATAATAATCACAGATGATAACTTAGACTCTTATTGGTATACTTTAGACAATGGACTTACAAATATTACCATTAGTACCAATATTGAACAAATTGATCAAGAAATATGGGATAAAGCCTGGAATTCTTGTTCTAATGGTGATTTGATTACAATTAGATTTTACGCTAATGATACTCTAACCCACATTGGATTTGAAGAAGTAATAATTATAGTAAAAAAACCAATTACTCGATTTGAATTAAATAGGTTAACAAGCTTAATATTCACTGGAACTTTAGGAGTTGTTTTAGGCATAACAACAATCACCATAAATACTAATAAAAAATTTAAAAGGATGGAAAAAGAGCAACAAAGGAAGGTTAACATAATATTTTATCTTGCTTTAACCCTAATAAGCCTATTATTATTATCTTTTTTCATTTAAAACAAGTTCAAATATAACTTTTTATTAATAAATTTATTAAATAAGAACATTCGATTTAGGACTCTCTTTAATTAATATAATTTAATTCATTAGATATAGAAAAAAAAAAAAGAGGTATTATGATAGACCGATGATCGAGGTTAATCCTCCAAAGGTCAAGGTCGATCACACAGCAAACTTGAGAGTATATTTAAAAACTATATCTCATTCAACTGGCGATGAAATTTTTTAATCGGGAGTTGGGGACTCCAGAAACATACAAAAGTATGCCCATATTATCTGAAATTCTTGCTCTTCATCATCACATCCCTTCCAGGTCATATAGAACTTTAATGTGACATATTTATCAAGATCTTGTGGGAGTGGATCCCAACAACTTGCAAATAATCCATCACCATATACAGTAGGTACATGGTTACTATCTAACATGATTGGATCAACAACCATATCAAAAGTTATATCCCATTGCATAACTTGTAAAGCTCCACAAGTGTCAAATGGGAGATCGGCAGGAACATCAATTGCAGTAGGTCCAGCTCCTAAAATAGTAATCTCTCCAACATATTTATCCCACCATGGATCATCTGACTTACCTTGATATACTTTTACTTTGCCTTCTTCAAATGTATAACCACCATGTGTATAAATAGTGGCATACCAAGTATCAACATCTATTTGGTTTATGCATAGAGGTAAGGTATCAGGAATATTATGATCAGCTATATAAATAACACCTGAGGATGTGTCGATGCCGCTTTTCTGAGCTTTCTCAGCTATAGGTAGGAAACCTACTTCCGTGAGAATATTATTCTCCACAATGTTATTTTCCCTATTTGTTAGCAATAACCCACCATTCGGAGGAGGGTTATTGTTGGGAAAAGCATTGTGGTCCCAATCCCCCAATGCATAAGCCAAGAAAATAGATATCAACGATATTATTAGAATCCCAGCGATAACGATTAAATATCTCTTATTGCTGTTGTCTATTTTCATTGACTTTCATCTTTTACTTTTCTATCATCACCTTTGAATTTCTTTTTTAAAATTCTTTTGCGACTCGAAAGTCACATTATATATTTGGATAAATATAAATTTAAATTTTTTGATAGAAGTATTTCTAGTTAAATAAAAAATTAATAAAATAAGACAAAAATTAGAAAAATAAGTTTATTGGTATTTATTTAATAAATTAGTTTTGAAAATTTTAGAAAAAACTTCTTTACTATCTCCCTCGAAACCAATTAAATCAGCAAATAAGCTATTATTAATAATTCTAAAATTTTCTCGATTTACAATTTTGATATCTTCAGGTATAGCAAAAGAGCGCTGATCTTGGAATGTTGACGGCCAAATTATTCCTACTATTAAAATAATTATGTTTGGATTTTTATTTTTTTGACAGATATCAACAATTGAATTGTATGATAAATCACTGGTATAAACGAACTGTAGCGCTGTTATGTGAGATAAGTTATCTGGATATAACCCTAGCTCTCGAATTAATTCTAATCCATTTTTTGGATTTGTTAATCGGTGTTGCAAAAACTTTGTATCATTTAATATCCAACCATTAAGTGCTTTTTGACCATTATAGTATACTTGAGGATATTGGTAATATTTAATTCTTATACTATCAAAATATTTCGTTAAGAATCCATCAATCATAAATGTAATATAGGAATCTACTTGTTCTTGAGCTCGGAAAGCTTTTGATTTCATGTTTGCATAGTATTTAGTATTTTCTGCTTCGGGAATGTTACCTTTTTTGAAAATTTGGTTAGAGACATGTTCACATTCTTCATATAACTCTGCTGCCTTGGTATAATTTCCATATCTAACAGCGATCTCTGCAGCTTTCCTTATTCTTTTTTTCTTATCCCTGAGTTCTTTAAGTTCCCCTTTAAGATTCTTTATTTCAAAATCATTAATCATCATTTTTGATTTTCCATTGTGTATCCTTTTGGCTGCAACAATGCTAGGAATTGCGACAACAATACCTATTAATGATATCCAAATTACTAAATTTGTTAATTCTATATTTCCATGGTTATCAATGGGTGGAACTACAGTAAACTTTCCCGTAGCAGAAGCACTCTGATGACCTACACCATCAACTTGATATATAAAAAAATAATAGGTGCCAAATGTAAGAGGTTCCTCTAATTTATAATAACTACTTTCAGGACCTACATTAGTAATTTCAATTTCAAAGATGTTCCCAGGTGTAATTAATGGATATGATTCATTATCAATAATTAATTTATAATATGATATTCCGGAAGGATCATAACCATCTTCCCAATTAAACACAATTCCACTACTTACTTCTCCTGAGGGATAATCAATTAATATTGGAGCGTACGGAGCTATAGTATCTCTTACTTCGATGGAATCACTAACTGATGCCCAATTATTGTTACTGTCTTCCATATATATGGTATATTCACAAATACCAATATTAGAAGGAGTAAGGTCCTTATATTGCCATACATCTCCACCTATATGGGTCATATAATCTGATAATCCTTCATATTCGACTAAAACTTGATTAATTCCAGAGAGATCAACCACTTTAGCAATTATAGTTCTAGAATTCCCTAATTCCAATGGAGCTGTATTATTAGTCAGGATTTCGCATGAAGGTGATTTAGTATCAATTACTCGAATTGAATCGCTAACAGAATTCCAGAAATTATTATTATCTTCCATATATATTGTATATTGGTAAATACCGATATTAGAGGGTTTCCAAGAATCGTATTTCCATATATTCCCTCCCATATCTGTCATTGTATGATTTACTCCTTCAAATTCGATTTTAACTTGTTTAATACCAGATAGATCAGTGATTGAAATTGAAATTATTTCAGTATTACCCAATTCTAAAGGATCTGCACTTTCAACCAAATTTGAATAATTTGGTGGTTCAGTATCCTCCTTTACCTCAATTGAATCGCTAACAGAATTCCAGAAATTAATATTATCCTCCATATATATTGTGTAGGGATAGATACCAGTATTAGAAGGTGTCCAAGAATCATATTGCCAAGTATTACCTCCAATATTCGTCATTGAGTGGTTTATACTTTCGAATTCAATTAAAACTTGTTTTACTCCTGAGGGGTCGGTAACATCGATTTTAATAATTTCTGTATTCCCTAATAATAAAGGATCTGCGCTTTCAACTAAATTTGAATAGGTAGGAGGAGTAATATCTGGACCAAAAATATTATGAGCATCTATTCTTCCAAATCCAAAATATTGATCAAATCCCGGATCACCCAAATCTAAGGCAGAATTATAAATTAGTGTTTCTATTTGGTTTGCATTACTACCTGGAAACGCACTCATAAGCAATGCTGCGAAGCCTGACACGTGAGGTGTAGCCATAGATGTTCCAGACAATTTTCCATAATAATAACCATCATAATCATATGGAATAGTAGAAGCGATATCCACTCCTGGAGCGGCTATATCAATCCAATCACCATAATTTGAAAAACTTGCTTTAAGATCATTTTGATCAGTAGCACTTACAGCAATTACACCCGGATAAGCTGCTGGATAATGATATGAATCCGAATTACTATTCCCAGCTGCAGCTATGACTAAAACACCGTGATTTATAGCGTATTCGATGCTATCTAATATTAACTGAGAATATGTAGTACCACCCCAACTGCAACTAATAATGTTAGCGTTCATATCTACAGCATGCATAATTGCATTTGCACTATCTGCATGAGCACCAAAACCCATAACATTAAAGGACTTCTCAGCAAATACAGAAACATTTGCCATTCCAGCAACGCCTTCTAAATTATTGATAACGGCAGCAATTGTACCGGCACAATGAGTCCCATGGTAATGATCATCCTTTGGATCATTATCATCATTAACCCAATCATATCCTAATGGGAGGTAATTATCATTAAGATCAGGATGGGTGTAATCAATTCCAGTGTCGACGACGGCAACTATTACATCATGAGTACCTAACTCATGTTCCCATGCTGATTCCATTCCAATAAGAGGAAATTCCCACTGGTATTCTGCATAATATTCATCATTAGGTACAAAATCAAGTTTGTCATAAAAATTAGGTTCTACATAGCTGATTCCTGGAGTATTTTTTGACTCTAATATAAATTCATCAATTATAGAAAGTGAGATATAAATCACTATCGCATTAAAATAGGGTATTTCTTTATAAAATTCAGCATTATACTTTGAAAGTAATTTACGAACGTTAGATGACAAAGTAATACCATCTTCTTTTAGGATAAACTCTATTTTGTTGTCTTCTCGAACTTTTACTAAAGCAGTACTTGGATAAGAAACGATATTACTCAAATTGGAGAGATTTGAATTATTAGCTAGTAGTTCACTCCAACTAACAATTTCATTTTCTAAATCTGCCTCCATTTCCTCAATTATACCACCTTGTATTTCTACTGCACTCGTTATGGATATTGTGTAATTTTGGGTAGAACTTGAGTCTATATAGTCTATTAAATATAAATTGAATGCAGCCAGAACCAAAATTCCTGCTAAAATAAAACTCATTTTTAAATTTTTTTTTCTAAATAAAATTAAGACCACCAAATTTTACAAATTTAAACTATCCAATTATGAATTAACCTAAATGATTTTCTACGTTTATTCCACGTGACTGAAATGACTTTTTATCAATAATGTCAATTACGATCTAAAAGCCATGTATATAATATCCCGTTTACTAAAATTAAAAAAAAAGTCAACATATTTAAATGTTTACTTTGTCCTACGACAAACGGGAAAATCTAGCTCTAATTTCTAAATTAGATTTACTTAATGTTAGTTATTCAATTAGTTAAATGTGAAAGATAGATATTTCACAAATTCTAATATGTAAATTTGCAAGATAAATCTCCCCATCATTTTAAAATGCTAATTGTAAGTTGTCGAAAGATAATCAATTTTGTCGATTATTCCTGTAAATTTTAAAACTAAAATAATCAAATTTCATTTATTTTTATATGCATATTATAAGCAAAATTATTTTTTGATGTTTTGCTATATATGACATATAAACATTCTTCATCTCTAATTTCAAACAAAAATATTTTTTATTAATCTTGTATTTAAGGCTTATGAAAAAAATTCAATAATATTTTGATAAAAAATGAAATCAACAATAGAACATCTTAGCGATATAAATAAAGAAAGCATTGATCTTTTGAAGAAAGCTGGAATTGATACAATTGAGAAACTGGCGTCGATTAATGTTAAAGATTTGGCAAAGATCAAAGGATTCACTGTTATGATGGCTGTAAATTATATTCAAAAGGCAATTGATTTTCTTAATAGTAGAGAAGCTGAGAGTATTGATAAAATAGAAAAAATAGGTAAAGCTTCTGAAAAAACTCGTAAGCTTGAATTAGAGAATTCTCAAAAAGAGGGAAGAGTTAAAGAAATCAAATTGATAAAAACATCTGATAAATCAAAAACAAGAGAAATCAAAAAACAAGAGATATCTAAAAAGAAAGCTCAGAAGAAAAAATCTTTGAAAAAGGAAAAAATAACCCCAAAAGCAGAAGATAAAGTGGTTATTGGTTATATTAAAGATTTTTTTACTGAAGAAATCGTACAAAGAATTAGATTTCTACATTTTAGAATAAAAAAGTTGGAAGAAATTCTTGATAAAAATGGTGACATCCCTTATGATGATTTAGATCTTATATTTGAATATATAGATATACTAAATATTAATTATTTCTCCAAGAATCAAAATCTAATCATAGAGGAATTAGATCTTACTAGATCATATTATGATCCTGGCAATAATGAGGAAATTAATATTTACGATATTATGTTTGAATGCGCTCGAGTTTCCTGGATCTTAGCACGAATATATAATCAACTCTCAAAAAATTTTGAAAAAACGGAAGATTGGGAAAATGCTATAATTTCAATGGTTAAGTGTTGTAAGATGTATAAGACAGCAACATACTTTAGCGCAGCGGCAGTTAATCAAAATAAAATAGGTAAGAGTTTAGAACCAAAAAATTTAGAGTTTGAATCTGAACAAAGTAGAATTTTTGCTCAGAGTCTTGCTGCGATTAAGGAAGAAAGACAGGATAACTTAATTTTAGCCTCTAAATTGTATGCTGGAGTAAGTTTATTATCAAGGAGATTATTTTATTTAGGATTTGAAAATGAAAAAACAAATAAACAGTTAAATGCTCAAGCTGATTTTGATATGGGAAAAGCATGTTATTTAAAAGCTCAAGCATTTCAAAAAATAGAGATCTCAGAATCTTCGGATCAACAGATTCAAAAACGGTTAATCGAAGATCTATTAAAAAAAGCTGTTTATTACTTTTCAAAAGCAGAAGAAACTTGGGAAGATATGTTGAAAAAATTTAAAAATCTAACAGAAAAAGAGAAAGGAAATATCTTGTTTAATTTATCGGTTGTCAATGATCATATCATGGAAATCGATGTTGAAGTTTTACCCTATAAAGTTCTTAAGCATATTGAAAATCCAGAACCTTATATTATAGTACCTGAAAATTTAGCAGAAAAATTACCTAGAACAACATTATATTTATCAAACATGAAACCAATCGATGTGAATGTTGAAATATATAGAAAATATAAATTAAAATACTTAGATAAACCAAATCCTATAAAAAAAAAGGAAGAATTATTAAGTCAAAAAACAGCGTTGGGAAGAACAATAAAAGAATTGAAAAGTTTATATGATAATAATGATATCGATATCAATAGTTATACAGAACTGTTTGAGAAATATAATATTAAATTAAATTTAATCGAATTTGAGATAGAAAAATTGGAAGGAATTACTAAGAAGTAAAAATGAAGAGAAATAATATTTTATGGAGTTTTTTAATAGGATCTATATTTGTAATTTTTTTCTTTTATAGATTATTAGCAATCTGGCTTACTCTATCACTTCTTGCTGTAGCTATATTAATTTATATTTTTTCTCTTACTTTTAAAAAGAAACTTATCAGAATTATGCAAAAGCACAATCGAATAGTAGATAACGATCTTGCTAAAGATTTAAATTGCAGAATTGAAAAAATTAGAAAAACACTATCTAAACTTCATAATCATCAAAAAAATAGAAGTGGTTTAGTTGTATTTTTGAACAATAGATATATTTTTTATAATAATGAGACAATAGATAAATTCAAGCAACTATATAATAAAGGTCTCAAAGAAAAAGAGATTTTAGAACATTTAACAACCAGTATGGATCTTAAAACACGAGCAGAAATAAAAGTTATAAGAGATACCTTGATAAATCATAAAAAACTTGAGGAAAAGGACATCGAGCTTCAAATAAAGGATCAAATACGTAAGACTGAATTATATTAACCTCAGTTTCACTAATTTTGAAATCAATCTTTTCAAATTTAGTTAAATTAAAATATTTATTATACGTTCTAATACTACTAATAAAAAGGTTTAGGCCGTAAACTTGAAGTTGTTTTTAAAAATTTTATTTATTTCATAATAGAATTAATACTACTTTATTTATCACTTAATATATCTGATTTTAAAATAGATTCAGGAACATATTGGAGCTTTTTATGTATATGTCGAATTTTATTAAGAAATACCATTTTTATAGATATATTGTCTAATTGCCCGGCAATTGTTAATGCTTCTTCGTATTGTTTTAATGCCTCCTTGTATTTCCCTTTAATCCTATAAATATCTCCAATGTTATCAAGAATTTCTAATTCATTATTCAAATCTCCTAATTGTTTAGCAATCTTTAATGCTTCTTCATATTGTATCAGAGCATTTTCAAAATTTCCCTGAGCTTTATAAATAGTTCCGTGTTGGGTAAAATCCTTTTGTTTAAGATTTTTCATTATCATATCAACAGAATCCATTTGAGTTCTGATCTGTTTTCTAGAAACGGTTGAAAAGATAGCTTTACTTGAATCAAGTTGATTGAATATTTTTTTTTTAAATATATCCCAAGTGTTAATATATTTTTTTTGGGTTGACGGATAAGGAAATGATTCAATTTTCTTTTTTATAATTCTTAATTTTGGAAGATCACTGATAGTTTGATTTTTATAAATTGAAAGTACTTCTTTGTAAGGTTTTAACACTTCAGGATAGTTTATTTGATCAAAATTAAATAATGCGATATTACTAAGACAAGTAGCTTTTCCACTCAAATCTTCTAACTTTTCATAAATCCCTAATGCTTTTATATAATGCATTAATGCTTCTGGGTATTTTAATTGAACAAAATAAACTGAAGCAATGTTATTGAGACACAAAGCTACCATTTTAAAATCTCCCAATTGGTGAACAATTTTTAACGCAATTTTAAGGAAAATTAATGCTTCTGGATAATTCTTTTGATCATAATTAATTATTGCGATATTTATAAGGCAAATAGCTTGACTAATCGTTTCCTCCAATTGTTCATAAGCTTCTAATGCCATATTATATTGTTTTAAAGCCTCAGGGTAGTCTTTTTGAGATTTAAAAACATCACCTATATTATTAAGACATAAAGCTTTTTTTTCCAGATCTTCTGATTGTTCATAAATTTCTAATGCTTTTTTATAAGATTTCAATGCTTCTGCATAATTTACTTCAGCAAAATGAACAGAGGCAATGTTAGTAAGACATGTAGCTTTCAAGTTTAAAAGTCCTAGTTTTTCATAAATTCCTAACGCTTTCTTATAATGTTTTAACGCTTCTATATAACCTTCTTGATTATATTTGATTAAAGCGATATTAGTAAGACACATAGCTTCCATTTTTAAATCTTCTAACTGTTGATAAATATTTAGTGCTAAATTATAACTTGTCAATGACTTTAGATATTCTTCTTGTAATTGAAAAACATCTCCTATATCAACAAGACATATAGCTTTCAAATTTAAATTGCCTAAGTTTTCATAGATATCTAGCGCTTCATTATAATATTTCAGCGCTTTTGCATAATTTTTTTCAGTTACATTAATAGATGCAATGCTATTAAGACACGCGGCTTTCTGGTTTAAATCTTCTGAATGTTCATAGATATCTAGCGCTTCATTGTAATTCTTTAGCGCTTCTGCATAATTTTTATCAGTAACATGAATAAATGCTACATTACTAAGACATGTTGCTTTCTGCTTTAAATCTCCTAAGTGTGCATATATCTTTAGTGCTTCAATATAATACTTCAATGCTTCTGGATTACTTTTTTGATTATATTTGATTGAAGCGATATCCTTAAGACATGTAGCTTTTCCAGTCAAATCTCCTAATTGTTCATAAATCTCTATTGCTAGATTATAATTTATCAATGACTCTGGATAGTTTCCTTGTATTTGAAATACATCACCGACATTATTAAGACATATAGCTTTTTTCTCCATATCTTCTAATTGACCATAAATTTCTAATGCTTTTTTGTAATATTTCAATGCTTCTCCATAATTTGTTTCAATAAAATGAATAGCTGCAATATTATTAAGACATCTTGCTTTCTGGTTTAAATCTTCCAACTGCTCATATATTTCCAAAGCTTTATGAAAATGCTTTAATGCCTTTGGATAGCTATTTTGAGCTAGGTTAACTGATGCAATCTTATTAAGACATGTAGCTTTCAAGTTTAAATCTCCTACTTTTTCATAGATTTCTAATGCTTTTTTATAATCTTTCAAAGCATCGAGAAATTTCCCTTGCTCATATTTAATTAAAGCCATATCGTTAAGAGATGAAATTTTACCATTTAAATCTCCTAAATGCCCATAAATCTTTAAAGTGTTTATACTGCATTTCAAAGCTTTAGGATAATTTCCTTGTATCTTTAAAATTTTCGCGATATTATTAAGACATATAGCTTTCCCATTTAAATCTCCCAATTGCCTATTAAGCTTTAATCCACTCAAATAACACTTTAGAGCTTTAGGATAATTCCCCCTTATTGTAAAAATATCACCAATATTTTTAAGATTAGAAGCTTTACCGTTTAAATCTTTCAGCTGTTCATTAATTTTTAATGCATTTTTAAATCTTTTAAAGGCTTCAAGATAGTTACCTTGTGTTTGATATATATTGGCGATGTTATTAAGACATAATACTTTCCTTCTTAAATTTCCCAATTTTTCTTCAATAATTAAGGAGTCTTCAAAATTTTTTAATGCTTCAGGATAATTTTTTTGAGCTTGATAAATGCTTCCAATGGTGCTGAGAGTGATAGCTTTTATTGATAAGTTTTCACTTTGTGTATAATTCTTATCTACTACATTCTTCTGTTTTAAATTTGCTAAATTGTCTTGCTGATAACGATAACCCTTTGCAATCGCATTTTGCGCAAATGATTTCCAAAATTTTATATCTTCAAATGTAAGAAATCGAAGAACTAATCCAGCACATCTCATTGCATCATTATACATGCAAAAATTATAATAGATTAAAGCAGATATTAAAAATTTTATAATCACTTTCGGCGGGTTAAAATTTTTCTCGAGCCATTTCAATGGGCTCATTGTAAAATTCTTTAAGCTAATTTTTGGCTTAAATTGTAATAATTCTTTAGCCATTCTTTTTGTGTTCACATCAACAAGATAAATTTTTTTAGCAATACCCAATCGTCGGAGCTCTATTAGTTTCTTAATGATTTCTTTTAAGTTTTTATTTAAATTATTTAATGATTTAATCTCAAGCGATTTAATCTCGTAAATCTTTTCATTACCAGTTTGAATTGATTCTGAATGGTTTACCCAAATAATCTTTTGAATATTTCTTAATATTTTTATTATATGTAGTATATTAGAATCATTACTTTCTGAATAACCCATTACAACTAAAGAACATCCATTTGAAAGGTTGTCAAAAGATTTGCGTTTAAAAGGTTCTATGTGCAATATATTCTTACTCTCATTATTTAAACCAAATAATTTAATAGTTGCCATCATTGAATCTCTTGTATCTTGCCCTGAAATAACATTTTTGGGGCATCCATAGATCTTATATACCGTTTTAAATCCTTTCTTTAATAATTGAAATGGATTACAATATAGCACAAAATCATCTTTAGTAATTACAGGGATTATTTTTTCACGGGGAATCTCTGACTTAAGGAGAGCATACTCTAATAAAGAATCAAAATTTGTTGTCATTAAAAAATGTCCTTTCTTAATTAAATCTGCTAAGAAGAAATGCTGAAGATTAGGTTTATCGCACAATCCAAAATAGTCAAAAATTTTAAGTTTTTCATCTAAACTTTGAGGAATTATTTCTATTAATTGCTCCAATTTTAGGTTTTCTATATTCAAAATTTTTTCTATTTCAGATTCCGCACAAAAATAATTAATGATAGCCTCCATCATAACCCGTTTATCTGGAAGGCTTGAGGGTGTATCCATAGAGCAATCTGCACCCACCAAAAAGGTTAATTTCTCTCCTTTAGATATTAAATTCTTTATTGTGAGATTTGGATATTTCATCAGTAATTTGTATAACAATAATCAGCTATTGCTATTTTAAGATGCTTAATTATTTCTATATTTCGATAAAAACTAAATTTATATAATATAATGCTCTAGAATTTCTTTAAAATTTTAGACATAAGAAGCTAACAACGCCCAAGGATCTTGAGAATAAATATATACTATACAGAAGTTTGGGCATATATCTCAAGCGTCTCATTATTTTATTTTTTTAACTTGCTAAATTTACAGTTTTATAGCATAAGCTCATATTCTATTTGAAGGAACTATACAAGAGACTATGCTTGGTCCTTTATGGGCGAGAGCGACACATAGCAAATTATATTTAAATTGTGAGCTAATTTCTAATACTTTAGACAAATAATGACTTTATTTAAGAAACAAAAAATTTAAATGTTAATTTAACCTTTTAAAACCGAGACGAGTGAGATATGGAGCTAACGGTGGGCTTAACCTGCTGAGGAACCTCGAGCCACTCTCCAAGTCTTTTTAAATTTAATAATTATGCATCCACATCCTTCTAATATAATAGGTTTAATAGGAATAGAATTTCATTTATAAAATTATATTACTTATACTGAAAAAATGCAGGATATCTTAAAAGAAATCAATCCCGAATCGATAAGTTGTTATATCGAAAAAAATTTAGATGATTTTTACATTAAATCTTCTGAACACCCCAACTTTTATTCAAGCGGGAATGAAAAAGTAAGTTGGATATTAGCTCAGAATGCAGATTGGCCAGATGGTGTATTTAGAGTAAATTTTGAACATCATAATATCAAAAGTGAAATAAGAAAAATTAAAGACCTAATTAAAAATGGTATTACTCCTAATGCTTGGACAGTAGGACCTTTATCAAAACCCAAAAATTTAGGCTTAAAACTTGAGAAGTATGGTTTCTCTAATGTTTATCATCAAGCAGGAATGGCAGTTGAATTAAAAGAACTAAAAATTAAGCCAATTGAAGAAGATAAACTAATAGTTCAAAAAATACAAGATAAGCACTCTTTATACCAATGGGCTGATGTTGTATCCGATGTATTTAAATTAAGAGTAGATTTTGATCATCTAAATTTCTTACTTTTAGAAAAAGAAGCACAATTTTATGTGGGATATTCTGAAAAAAATCCAGTTTCAGCATTATTATTATATCTTTCTTCTGGAGTGGCGGGGCTTCATGCTGTATCAACTATACTCGAATATAGAAATCGTGGGTTCGGACTTGCAATAAGTCGAGCAGCTCTAATTGATGCATTTAACATGGGTTTTTACGTTGGAGTCCTTCAGGCATCATCATTAGGTGAAAGAGTTTATAGAAAATTAGGATTTCAAAAGTATTGTGATATAATTACTTATGCATTACCTGATGATTTGATTTCAAAAAATTCTAAGTAATTACATATATAAGTATTTAATTTCTTCATTTGATAATTTTATATCTGCTGCTACTGCATTAGCTTCTACATGCTTCAATTGAAACGCTTTAGGAATCGCAATAACATTTTCATGATTGATAAGCCACGCAATTGCAATTTGTTGAATACTTGCATCATAGGTTTTAGCTATCTTTTCCAATTTTAATCGAGTTTTTCCCTCTAGGTTAGTATAACCCCAATGACTTAATGGGCTATAAGCAGTTAAAAGGATTCCTTCATTTTGATAAAAAGGCAATGATTTATGAATATGTTTTTGGTTTAAAATATTAACTTGTAGTTGGTTAGTAATTAACTCTGATTTTTTAAGGTAATACTGTCCTATTTTAAACTGTTCGACTGAATAATTACTTACACCCATATATCTTATCTTTCCTTCATTTAAAAGTTGTTCCATGACTCTCATATGCTTTTCGATCTTAGAAAATAAAAAAGAAGGAAAATGCACTAAATATAAATCAAGATACTTTATATTTAACCTCTCCAAACTTTTATTGCAAGCTTTTATCATCGCTTTGTATCCAAAATGTTTAGGAAATAATTTACTGGTAATAAAAAGATCATCACGGTCAAACTCTTTTATCAATTCTCCGACGACTCTCTCTGATGTGCCAATACCATAAAGTTCTGCTGTATCAATATGAGTCATCCCTAGTTCTATTCCCTTTCTTAGTGAATCTTTCCACTTTTCATAGTACTTTTTGTTTCTTCCCTTCTTAATACCCCAAGTTCCTTGCCCCAATATGGGTATAGTTTCTCCTGTTTTACCCAGTTTTACTTTTCTCATTTAATTGTGAAATAACTTATATAATTTAACCCCATTTATTTTAAATTATTAGGTTTTTCAAGTTATACGATAATTTTTTACACTTTTAATAAAATAAAAATAATAAATCAAGAGACAAAAATTTAAAAGTTAATTTAACCTTTAAAATACGAGACGCGTGTGATATGGAGCTGACGGTGGGCTTGACCCGCTGAGGAACTTCACCACACATCTCCAAGCAAGGTGTAGAAAACTACTACGGTGAGAACCGTAATTTAGCAACTGAAACGGCACTGCCTTCTTGCGCATATTAATGACTTGGATATAAGCCAGAGAAATTGTAGGAAGGAATGGTTGGAACGAGCTAAAACCTTGGTGCAAGGCCAAATGAAAGCGATAATGTACTTGGAGCTAGCTTTAGGTAGGCCGCTTAGTTTGATGCTCCAACTGATACCTGGCAACGGGTACAGTACAGAATGGTGGGTATATATCTCAAGCGTCTCTTTAAATAACCTTTTTACCTTTGATGTATTAGCACTTTTATGGCTCAAGATGATATTCC